>JBLRXB010000325.1:0-512 GCA_047920915.1 Kiritimatiellia bacterium | reverse complement strand
CTTGCGGGAATTGGGGAACGGCCGGGTGATCTCTTCCGAGAGCCGGGCGGTCTTGGCGATGAAATCCTGGGGGATGGCGCTCATGGTGTACCTCGCGTGGGGCGGGCGGAAGGTACGGAGCGGCAAGGGGGCAGGGCTCCGAAGCTTCCCTCCGCCGGCATGATCCGGTTCAGGTTCCAAGGGTATATCTCAGCCCAATCGGGCACCCCTAGCCTCGTCTTGAGCTCAAAGTGTAGCAGCGCTGTCGGCTTTTCTAAAGGCGGCGTGGCGACCCCGGAAGCCAACTCAGAAACCAACCGCCAAGGACGCAAAGGGTTGCGCCAAGGTCGCGAAGGGAATCTTCTTATTGAAGAATCTGGCGTCCTTGGCGCATACCTTCGCGCCCTTCGCGGTCAGGCTTTTACAACGCCACTTCCAGGCGCTCACACAAGGTCTCGATCACCGCGACCCGGGCAAAGCGCTTGTCCTCGGACGGCACCAGGGTCCAGGGGGCGTGGGTCGTGCTGGTGCGG
>JBLRXB010000324.1:0-517 GCA_047920915.1 Kiritimatiellia bacterium | reverse complement strand
CCCCTCGTGCGGAGGGGGGGTGCACGAAGGGTTTTTGGGAAGCTATGTAGCCCCCTTGATTTGAAGATTACTCCAACTCAGGATTCGGGGGCAAGCAAAAAAAGACAGAAAAATCACATCAGTCTACCCTGCAGAAGTGACTTATTGTGTCACCTCGTGGTGCTACTCCATGCTATATTCCTCTCAGGAGATCAATATGCAAGCCATTCTACTCGGTCGGGCCGATCAGGTGCCGCCGGAAAATTTGAATATCCCCCTGTTCCTTGACCGGGTGCCGGCGGGGTTTCCCTCCCCGGCGTCCGACTATTGCGAGGGCAGTCTGGATCTGAACGAGCTGTGTATCACCAAGCCCGCCGCCACCTATTTTGTCCGGGCAGAAGGGGAATCGATGGTCGATGCCGGGATCTTTCCCGGGGATGTGCTGGTGGTTGATCGGTCTTTGGAGGCCCGCCATGGCGATGTGGTGATTGCCGAATACGGGGGAGAGTTGACGGTAAAAAGGCTGGAACTCAAGCCG
>JBLRXB010000323.1:0-518 GCA_047920915.1 Kiritimatiellia bacterium | reverse complement strand
CGTTTCTCCAACTACTATGGCCTCTGCTGACTTCTGGCCGGATCGCTCCCGCCAGATCTCCCCAGGTAAGGGCACGATGCTTCCCTGCACAACCGCCGCATTTACCTCCACGGGTAAACCAGACGACTTCGCTGTGTTGTGCCAGCTCGTCGTGCCGTGTCGGCCTTCTATGCGGTTTTTTGTCCATCGGCTCGCAGGTTTCCCCTAGCCTTCTTTCCGCGGGTCGGTTACCCTTCCCCCGTTGGCTTCAGGTGGTAGTCTCTTCATTTTCATGTCTGGTTTTCCTACAGGGGACTTGCACCCCATTTACAACGCGCCCATGCTGGGCACACACAAAGCACGGGAGGTAATGCGTTTTAGCCGCGCCGCAATTCCCATGAGGTTTCGGATTCTTGAAAGTCACTGGTCGCATACCTCCGTTTGACGTTCGCGAAGAGAATGAAATATGAGGCAAAGCATTATCCAAACAGAACGGCCCGGGTGCAGTTCATCTTCACGCTTCTCTTTTCACCCGCGCT
>JBLRXB010000322.1:0-519 GCA_047920915.1 Kiritimatiellia bacterium | reverse complement strand
GTCTCCGCCTTCGGCCAACCCGGCATCGTGGTCGACACCCACATGATCCGCCTGTCCAACCGGCTCGGCTTCACCACCCACCAGGACCCGGTCAAGATCGAGTTCGCCCTGCAAGGCCTCATCCCACGCAAGGACTGGGGCCACTTTTCACACGCCATCGTCTTCCACGGCCGGCGCTGCTGCACCGCGCGCAACCCGGCCTGCGGCCGCTGTCCCGTGGCCGCCTGGTGCCCGTCCCGCCAGGAAACCCCCGCCGGGACTTGACCCCGCCCCGCCGATAGCGTAAGGGAAAACCACCCACACGGGCCAGCTTAGCTCAGTTGGTAGAGCAGCTGATTTGTAATCAGCAGGTCGTCGGTTCGAGCCCGACAGCTGGCTCCATAGAGGAGCCCTCTTACTTCCGACCCTCCTGTCCAAGGTCTGGATGGGAGGGGTGGTTTGGCTTCCAAGGTTTGGAGTGGGGCCGCCTGAGATTGCAAACAGGCCATCCTTGCGCTATGATTGTTCAATGAAATACAC
>JBLRXB010000321.1:0-521 GCA_047920915.1 Kiritimatiellia bacterium | reverse complement strand
CCAGCGGCTACGCCCAGGAGGCCCCGGGCCAGCGCCTCAAAGCCGCCGGCGCGCTGGGCCTCATCTACAAACCCTACCGCAGCGAAACCCTGCTACGGCACGTACGCCAAGCCCTCGACCGCGCCCGCGCGGACGCGCCGCGCGCCCCTTGACCTGCACCAAGAATTCCTGTAGCTTCCGCCATACACCCAAGCGGGCGTAGCTTAGTGGTAAAGCTCCAGCCTTCCAAGCTGGCTACACGGGTTCGATCCCCGTCACCCGCTCCAGTCTAAAACCCGCCCCGATGTCCTGTCGTTTCGATGAGCGCATTCCATCATTCCAATCTTTCATCATTCCATTGCTCCACGGGATGACAGCGAGACGATATCAAGCGTCTTCCCGCACGGCTACCCTCCGTTGCGGATGCCTGACTTTTGTTTTGCTCATGCAAGATTCAGACGACAAGGAGTCCGTAGGCGATCGGGGCGGACAGCAGGATCGAGTCCATCAGGTCGAGAACGCCGCCGATGCCCGGCATGAAC
>JBLRXB010000320.1:0-524 GCA_047920915.1 Kiritimatiellia bacterium | reverse complement strand
GTTTCCGTCAGGTTTGTGCCGTACCTCTGCCCGGTAACGTCGGTTTCTTCCTACCACAAAAAAGATCAACCGCCAATACTCGCGAATGCACGCGAATTCGGACCTATCTCGAAGACCTGTATTCCCGAGTCTGGTAGGCTTGATCCCCGGCACAGGCGTATGCCCCAAAAGTTTTGAGCCTGTTTCAGAAATCAGACATTGGCTGTTAGCAATCCTATTCATCCTGTGAATCCTGTCATATTTCAAGCCTGATGCCAACAGCGCGCGTCCCTCGAGTATAGACAGGATTGACAGGATTGACACGATTTGGCCTGTTACAGGAAAAGTAGAGGAGCCTCATGGGCGCCTGCGTAATTGATATTGGTCCGCCCTGTGGGCTGCCTTTCTGGAACAGGCTCTTTTCGAATTAAAAACATTCGCGTTCATTCGCGGTTTGTTTCCGTCAGGTTTCTGCCGTACCTCTGCCGGGTAACGTCGGTTTCTTCCTACCACAAAAAGGATCAACCGCCAATACACACGAATTC
>JBLRXB010000319.1:0-525 GCA_047920915.1 Kiritimatiellia bacterium | reverse complement strand
CCTCGTATTCATACTCGTACTCGTACTCGTACTCGAACTCGAACTCGAACTCTCTCTTCCAGATCTCGGCTACAAAACCCGCCGTAGCGGATCCCCCGCCGGGAAACCGCTGGACAAGCCGGCTTGCCGTGCTAGACTATCCCCAGCCGCGGGCGTAATTCAGCGGTAGAATGTCAGCTTCCCAAGCTGAACGTCGCGGGTTCGATCCCCGCCGCCCGCTCCACTTTGCCCCTTTAGATTGCGTATGAATCCCTTTGTTTTACGGCCTTTTAGAGTCGGGCGGATTCAGTGGCGCGATTGATTGCGATTGATTGCATTTGACACTTCACCCTGTTTCGTGTCACTTTTTTGGCACACGAAAACAGTGTCAGCTTTGCGGGCTGATGTTCGAGGAAAGGGGCGAAACTATGTTGTGCATCAAGCGCGGGCTGTGGTATGCGCGGCCGATGATCGCGGGGAAGCGGGTGCTGATTCCCCTGGGTGTGCGGGTGGTGGGCGTGCGGCCGGCGTCGCTGCGCTCGCTGG
>JBLRXB010000318.1:0-531 GCA_047920915.1 Kiritimatiellia bacterium | reverse complement strand
CTGACCACCAACCGAAGGCCATCCTGTCCAGCTATAGCGGATGTCGTGGACAGTTTCCAAATTATGATCAATATACCGACTCATCACGCCCCTCCACACTCAACTTCATTCACCGCCGGGATAAACCCGGCGGGATCTCCCGCTGCCCACCGGGTTTATCCCGGTGGAAGCAAACGTTGAGCCACCCGCGAACGTCACCACAACGAGAGCGAAGATCGTGCTTGGCCAGCCCGAAGGACACCCCAAGCTCACCCCTCGCTCAAAATATAGCTTCTTCGGTCCCTCTCCTCAACTTCATTCACCACCGGGATAAACCCGGTGGGATCTCCCGCCGCCCCCGCGCCTGCCGGGTTTACCCCGGTGGGGGCAAACGTTGAGACAACCGCCGACCACCCCCTCCCCGCCGCCAGCCGACCTTGGTCGGTAGAGGCAAACGTTGAGGTGGGGGGCACCAGCCCTCCTCCACTCAACTTCAACCCTCCCTACATTTCGCTGCAGGAGGTGCCGGCGGCAAAGCAGGTATAGCAGCGA
>JBLRXB010000317.1:0-540 GCA_047920915.1 Kiritimatiellia bacterium | reverse complement strand
GCACCTCAGCCACTGGAGGAGATGGCGGGGCTGGCTCAGGCAACGGCTCGGTTGGAGCGGCCAACACCGGTGGTGGTGGCGGTGGCGGCGGTACCACCGGCGGAAACGGCGCTGCAGGCGGCTCGGGCATCGTCGTGGTGCGGTATCGCCGTCCGCCATCGGGCACGGTCCTGATCATCAAATAAAGAGTCAAAATATGGAGTGCGGCGATGCAATCGCCGCTTTGTATTCGGCACGGAGTGCCGGGCGGAGCATGAAACAGGTAAAACGGGGTCAATGGATTGCCTGATGTTTTTGGAAAAGGCCGGGAGGCAAGAAGATGAAACGAAAGCACACATTTGGGATCCTGTTGGCGGCGCTGGTGGGGGGGGGGACGCAGGCGATGGCGTCATGGACATTACCCGCAAGCGGCGGTAGCACAACCAATTTCTACACGGACGCAGATAGCGTCTGGGCTGCGCATATTTTTACCTCCGGCACGAACTACTTTACGGTGCTTAATGAAGATCTCGATATACAGTATCTGCTTGTAGGTGGTGG
>JBLRXB010000316.1:241-563 GCA_047920915.1 Kiritimatiellia bacterium | reverse complement strand
CGGACTCATAGCTGCCCGCGAACCCCTCATCCAAGCATAAGTCCTCAAAAATACGCTGTGCGCCAAGACCCTCCTTCAATGCCGCCCGGATCTTCTGCTCGTAGGCTCCACACAGGCTCTTGCGCCCAACGCTCGCAACGGTTTCCGCTACCCGAGCCTCACTGCAATCCCCGGCGGTCGAAATGGTACACTTTGATTCGACCAGGGGTGGTACACTTTAACTGACCGCTGTCATCCAACTGAACATGCTCAAATAAAGCACCGATCACGACAAACAAAAGCGACTTACAAACTGCAGAAAATCACTCATGGTTCTATGGAA
>JBLRXB010000316.1:0-231 GCA_047920915.1 Kiritimatiellia bacterium | reverse complement strand
AGGATCTATTATCCAACCAATGAAAACCAAGACCCAACGCTACAAACAACCTACTTTTAAATCAGCACAAAAATACCGATTTAAAATAGACATTCTCGTTGAGCCGATTATGATGCAAACATGATTCACCTCCCTCGACAAGTCGAATACGCACTGATGGTGCTGGCCGAAATGCAGCAGGCTCCGGAGCAAGAGCGTTTTGCCGTACGCGCATTGTCCGACAAGCTCGGC
>JBLRXB010000315.1:292-570 GCA_047920915.1 Kiritimatiellia bacterium | reverse complement strand
GGTTCAGGTGTGATTGGGTTGTCGCGGCGGTTCGATTTGATGCGTAAGGCGTTTGCGCATACGGCGGCGTATGATGCGGCGATCAGTGCCTATTTCGGGAACGTGCAAGAGCCGCACATGCGTGCCTGCTACAATCTAGAGGCATAGAGCCAACGGGGACGGGAGATCATGATCGACCTGCATATGCATTCGCAGGAATCCGACGGAAGTTTGTCGCCGGTTGCGCTAGCCCAGGCCTGCCAGCGGGCCGGTTTGGCAGCCGCGGCACTGACCGATCA
>JBLRXB010000315.1:0-282 GCA_047920915.1 Kiritimatiellia bacterium | reverse complement strand
CATGATACATTGGGAGGCAGTCGTGCGTTTATGGCGGCTTGCGAACAAGCGGGGATACGCGGTGTGGCCGCCGTGGAACTCAGCGCGGATTATGCCCCTGGTACGATGCATATTCTGGGATATGTGCCGGCTTCAGCCGTCGAGAGCTTGCACGCTGAGCTGGAACAAATTCAAGCAAGTCGCGCACAACGCAATCAGGAGATTCTCGCGGCACTGGCGGCGCTGGGGTATCCGGTTCCGGCTGAGGAGGTGGCGGCATTCGCTGGCTCGGGGATGACGGGG
>JBLRXB010000314.1:0-575 GCA_047920915.1 Kiritimatiellia bacterium | reverse complement strand
CTCGTTTTGTAAAAAGGAATGTGGGTTTTCCCATCAGGTACAATACTTCAAAGATTGAAACTAAATTGGGAATGACCTATATTCCTATTGAGAATACTTTGATGGAAATGGTGGAGAAGATGGAGAAAGGTTAAGGTTAAGGTTGAGAAGTTGAGATGTTTAGGGGTTGAGATATTGAGATGCATAGATTTTGGGGAAAGGTTTTAACAAATGGTGTTGGGATGAAAATATTTTTTGGAACGTTGTGCAAAAACCATTACTTTTGCAGCGGATTACAAAACCGGGTCTCGTGGCCGAGTGGCTAGGCAGAGGTCTGCAAAACCTCGTACAGCGGTTCGAATCCGCTCTCGACCTCATTCATGAAGCATCTGCCAAAAGCGGATGCTTTTCTTTTTTCATTTTAGCACATCTTTTACAGGTGGCTCTCTTTCTGAATTGACTATGAAAGATTTAAGCCAATGCGCCTGTCCAGACGAGAAAAAAAACCAAACTCAAAGGGGGAATGACCTATTCCACGAGTTGGACTCTACGGGGAAATTAAGTTTGGACTAAGATGGAATTTAAAGAATCAACTG
>JBLRXB010000313.1:0-575 GCA_047920915.1 Kiritimatiellia bacterium | reverse complement strand
GGGCCAATGGTGATACGCCGCACTTAACATGGTCAGCAACTCCTGCCGCACTTCCTTGGGCGCATCTTCAAACTCGCGAATCAGATGTCTGTCATGCCACTGTCGACTGCGCCGACTGGTCGCCATCCGCTGTCCTACCACAGGTAAAATCCGCTCCGGCTCATGCCCATTTGCCGCCAAACGTATCAAGATGTGGATTACCGATCCGCTCAACCACCAGTCATCGTGCTCGACCCAATGCAGCAAACGATCCGTATGCGCTTTCAAGGTAGCCACATCTGGTCGCTGACTCTCCACGACCTGTAAGGCGCGCTGCACCACCCACCAGGATTCTTCCGGGTCATTGATCATCTCCAGCAAAATGGCCATGGTTTCGTCATTGCGCAGACTGGCGTGACTTTCCAGGCCGATGACCCCGACATCCCGCAGGCGGGCATCGTCGGAACGCAAGGCTTCCAGGACCAGATCCCCGGCACGATTCAAACGCTCGGCCGCCCGGCGGCGCACCTCGTAATCAGGGTGGTGGATATAGGTTCGTATGACATCGGCATCACCTTTCGAAATGCGATCCAAGA
>JBLRXB010000312.1:0-581 GCA_047920915.1 Kiritimatiellia bacterium | reverse complement strand
CAGATTTTCCCAGGCGTTTTCTGTTCATATGTGACTCCTTTGTTTCTAGATTATTTACGTATATTGCGGACGAATAGACGTGCGGTCAATGATATATGCACTTACAGGCGCTGGATGATGTGTTGTATATTCCGACTTCCTGATCTCTACGGTTTTTTCGGTGATATTATCGGAAAATCATTTGGCACAATTCGATCCCACCGGCCTTGCGCCGGTGGTGAAGAAAGTTGAGAAAAGGGCGATTTCCCAGGAAAAACGTTGGCCCCCGACCGGGATAAACCCGGTGGGTGGCCAGAAAAAGTGCCAACTCATTTTCCGATGAGATCAGGAACCTTCAATGTAAGGAATTACGTGTTCGTGTGACCCATTGCTTGTTAATCTGAAGAAGTTCTATAACGTAGCCGAAAGGGAAAAGGATATGGCAAATATGACATTCAAGAGTGATGTTACGTGGACAGGAACCGGGTTGCAGTCGGATGCGCAGGCAAGCAAGCATGTGGTGCGAATGGACGAGCCCGAGGCCTTGGGTGGCACGAATACGGGACAGAATCCCGTTGAGATGGTGTTGTCTGCGCTCGGCG
>JBLRXB010000311.1:0-607 GCA_047920915.1 Kiritimatiellia bacterium | reverse complement strand
GGTTGCAGGCGGCATCCGCGCGCGCATCTGGCACGATGTCGGATGCATCTTCGTCATGGCGGTTTGACATTCCGTGCAATCAAACCTTCCCCCCGTTCGTCTAACTCACAGAAGCGCATGTTGGCGGATGGTCCGTCGGCGGCCATAAACAGTACAGGAGAGGAGACAGAAAGGGATGAACACCATGAAAACGAGATTGGCGGCGATTGCCGCGACATTGACCCTGACGGCTGCGGCGTATGCCGCCCCGGAAGGCTGGCTGACGGATTTCGAACAGGCCCAGGCGCAGGCCAAAGAGACCGGAAGACCAATCCTGGTCAACTTTTCCGGTTCGGACTGGTGCGGCTGGTGCATCCGGCTGGACAACGAGGTGCTCAAAGAGGAAGCGTTCAAGGCCTACGCGAAGGACAACCTGGTGCTGTTCGTGGCCGATTTTCCGCGCCGGACAAAGCTGCCGGAGAAACTGGCAAAGCAAAACGAGACCCTGGCGCAGCGCTATTCAATCCAGGGATTCCCGACGGTATTGCTGCTGGATGCCAAGGGTGACGTGATCGGACGCACCGGCTACCGCGCAGGCGGGCCGGAGGCCTACATTGCGCATCTGCGG
>JBLRXB010000310.1:0-617 GCA_047920915.1 Kiritimatiellia bacterium | reverse complement strand
CGTTTTTGCCCGAGGGCCTCGGGTGGCTGGCTAGCCACTATTTAGACACGTCTCCTCGGACATGTTCAAAAAACCGCAAAAGGCATACACGTTGCAATCGATATGTATAGCAAAGTCTCTTTTTTGAACATATGCCAGATCGGGAAGACATGGGCGGTGGTAAGCCGGTCCCCCCGCCTGCCCTTGGACAGGGGTAGTCAGGGGTGGTCAGAGGTGGACATCGTGGTGGCGAGACTGGCATACGCAGCAGACGCAAAATGGCCGAGAATCCGCGAAAAACAAAGGGAATATGCGAAAATGCTAAGGAAAAAGTATGGTACCGGGGAGGGGACTCGAACCCCTATGAGTTTAACCTCGGCAGATTTTGAGTCTGCTGCGTATGCCAATTTCGCCACCCCGGCCGCATTGGAAAGCAAAAGCTAGCATGGGTGATCGGCTGGGTTCAATCTAAAAAAACAGCAGCACGCAAAAGGCTCCAAGGACGCCTGACGCCCGACGCCGGGCAGAGCAAGTGTTTGGTTGCTGTGTGAACGCCTGACGCCAAGTGGCACTTGCATGAAAACAGGGATGCGCATGAAAACAGGATGCAAGGTATGTGGAACGGCTTCACTTCGTCC
>JBLRXB010000309.1:0-630 GCA_047920915.1 Kiritimatiellia bacterium | reverse complement strand
CAAGCAGCTTTCGGTCGTTAAAGCAACGGGGGAACAGAAACGCTATCATGTGCTCGATTCAGAGGTTCAGAAAGCGGTGAAGGCGGCGGCGGATGCGGCGGGCATTCCCAAGCGTGTGACCCCGCATACGTTCCGGCACACGTTTGCCAGCCACCTACTGCAGGCGAATGTTGATATACGAACCATACAAGCGCGCCTTGGGCACAGCGATGTGCGAACCACGATGATTTACACGCACACCGTGCCCAGCCGGACAATCAAGGATGTCGGCAGTCCGCTCGATATGGCATGAGCATACCCTTTTACACGGAACCTGTCACCCTGCCCCACCCTCCACGATTGCGATCTCTTCGGGGGTGAGGTGGTAGAGGTGGTAGACGAGGTGGTCGATTTGGGTTTCATTTTAGCCATTCCTTCAACGCCTCGACATCCTTGAGGGCGGAGCGGATTTCCTCGCTGTACGTGTTGCGGTGGTCGTCATGAGTAAGCGGATTGAGAATATGCCGTCGGTCGACATCCAATTTGGCGAGCATTTCCTTGGTGTCACCAGATGCACGAGATTTCGCTTTGGAGATCAACCCCGCCAAATCGAGTTCGTTGCAGTTTTTGTCGCGCTCTAGCCAGGGGTAT
>JBLRXB010000308.1:0-632 GCA_047920915.1 Kiritimatiellia bacterium | reverse complement strand
CAGTGCTTGCAATGCAAATCCGGCTTTAAAAGCAACTGCGCACCTAATTCCTGCGACTCACAAAAATCCCCAATATGTCGACGCACAACGTCTTGCGGATTTTCTATCCCCGCCAAACGCAAAAAGGCCGGGTTCACGGTTAAGATCGTCCCATCCGCATGACAGCCTACCACGGCAGTTGCAAGCACATCCGTCATCACGAAATCGGGTGCCGGGCGATCTTGCCCTGTAACGCGCCGTTCAATATTCCTGACCGAAAGCAGCAAATCCCCCTGATTAAACAAATCAACAACACTAATCGCAATCTCGGCCGGATACGTACTGCCGTCTTGCCGCGTACAGGATGCATGTACAACAGAAAACCTACCCTCTTCCGCATGGGCACGAATCTTTAACAATACGGCCTCTTTCATGCTGGGAATCAAGGTTTGGCATGGCGTTCCCCAAAGATCGTCTTCCGGATACCCGAACAGCACACCAGCACGGGGATTTGTCCCCAGGATAATCCCCTTCGCGTCGATCACGAGTACGCCTTCATAGAGCCCGGCAAGTAAAGCTCGATACATCAAGCGATCTTTATTTCGCTCAGCAGAAGAAATGGCTGCCGTGGAAGTATCGCTCGGGGCCAAATC
>JBLRXB010000307.1:0-634 GCA_047920915.1 Kiritimatiellia bacterium | reverse complement strand
AGAGCGCCAGGAAGACGAACAGGTAGGTGAACACGGTCTGCGCCGCGCTCATGGCGGGCTTGCGTTCCACCCCCATGAAGTAGATGAGTCCGGCCACGGCGATGAAATAGGCGGCGATGTTGGCCCAGTCCATGAAGCGCATGGGCTCGGCCGTGGGTGTGACCGCCCGCTTGTAGTAATAGCCCGCCAGCAGCCAGACTGCGAAAGCCACGCCCAGGTAGTAGATGATGGCCGGGGCGAACCCGCGGGCCACCACGTCGAAGTAGCTCACGCCCAGGTAGTCGGCCATGAGGAAGGCGGCGATGCCCATGAGCGGCGGCATGAGCTGGCCGCCGAGGGACGAGGCGGTCTCCACAGCCGCCGCGGTGACCCGCGGAAAACCCGCCTTGATGAGCACCGGGATGGTGGCGGTGCCGGTGGTGGCGGCATTGGCGGCACCCGAACCCGAGACCGCCGCCACCCCGAAGGAGCCGAGCACCGCCGCCTGGGGCAGCAGCCGGGGCGAGCGTACCGCCACGCGGGTGGAGCCCTTCAGGATGGAGTCGATGCAGCCGAAGGCGCGCAGCACCGCCAGCACGAGGATGAAGGAGCCGATCAGCGTCAGACCCAGCTGGGGCAGGCGCTCGAACACCCC
>JBLRXB010000306.1:0-635 GCA_047920915.1 Kiritimatiellia bacterium | reverse complement strand
GGGCCAACGGCCCGCAAGCGCGAACGCGCGCCGCGCTCATGCGCGGAAAAGCCTAAGGCGCGGATGCGCCGCCGGCGTCTGAGGCTAACGAACAAATCAAGCGCTGCGCGCTTGTCTTTTGCCGGCCCGGTGGCTGGAGCGAAGAGCATAAAACCCGATCCCATCTCGAACTCGGCCGTTAAACTCTTCAGCGCCGATGGTACTGTGTCTCAAGACCCGGGAGAGTAGGTCGTCGCCGGGCCCGCAAAAGACAAGCTGCAGTCACGCAGATCGCTGCGAAAACACATCATCCTCCCACAATCTCCAAAACACACCGCGGGGTGGAGCAGCCCGGTAGCTCGTCAGGCTCATAACCTGAAGGTCGTAGGTTCAAATCCTACCCCCGCAACCAAGGATATTCCAGACCCCGTCTCTCAAAGAGGCGGGGTTTTGTCGTTCACAAAGGTCGCTCTACCCTCACAACCGCGATCTCCATGCCGTCGAGCAAACCCTCGGCCGCGTGGAAAACGCAAATGCGGCCTTCGTGTGTGACCTGCCATGGAACCTTCATCCAGCAGTTACTGGAGTCTTTGCGCGCGTGCTCTGCTACCATTCCTTGGACCGCCGGAAGGTGGAGTTTTCAGGGATCAGAGCAG
>JBLRXB010000305.1:0-648 GCA_047920915.1 Kiritimatiellia bacterium | reverse complement strand
ACGAAATGCCCGCATGCATGCAATAATTCCGCCCCCTAGGCCGACCGGATTATGCACCAGATTGTAACTTCACCGCCCACCGGGTTTACCCCGGTGGAAGTAAACGTTAAGTAACACGGCAAGGTTTTGCCATTTCAGACTGTGCTTTGCTGTCTTTCTCTGCCCCCCTGCCTGTCGGCGTTTGCGCTTGCCGGTACATCCGATGCTAATGTACCTTTGGTGCATTGGATTTGGGGCACGAGGGGACATGCTGGCATGAGTGAAGAACCAATAAACAACCCGCACGACCAGCTTTTCAAGGAAACATTCTCGCATGTCGAGAATGCCGCCGCATTCTTCCAGAACTATCTGCCTGCCGAGCTTCGAGACCGACTGGATTTCCGCACCTTGAAGCTTGCGCCTGGAAGCTATACGGACGAGGCACTTCGCGGCAGCGAGTCCGACTTGCTTTATACCGTAAAGGTCGATGATACCCAGGCGTTGCTGTATTGCCTCTTTGAGCATCAGAGCACGCCGGATGCCTGGATGCCGCTGCGGTTGCTGCGCTACATCCTCGGCATCTGGGACCAATACCGCAAGCAGAACCCGACAGCCAAAAAGCTGCCGCCGGTTCTGCCGCTGGTACTTTTCCAGGGCGGTGCCACCTGG
>JBLRXB010000304.1:0-655 GCA_047920915.1 Kiritimatiellia bacterium | reverse complement strand
GCGAGCTCGAAGCGATGCAGCAGTGGCATGAACGGCATGGTCAAGAAGGCTCATGGATGGATGGTGACGGTGAAAAATAGTGGATGTTTTGTTGCTGACCAGCAGAAATAAAGCTGCTCGAATATGGCAACATTGAACAAAAAAGCACCCGGGAAACGACCTGGGTGCTTGATTTTATTGGAGCGGGAAACGGGATTCGAACCCGCGACTTTCAGCTTGGGAAGCTGACACTCTACCAACTGAGTTATTCCCGCAAACAGGTGCGCAGTATAGTGATAGTCATCCGTTTTTGTCAAACGATAATTCTCTTTCAAGCCACTCTTTGGCTTGTTCAACATTTGTTATCAACCCCTTAATTTCTGCACGTTTGATCGCTTTTTGCAGAGAGCCGATCTGCTTCTGTGGTACGGAGCGAAATTCGTTGCCGGATAACAGATCAGCGACTCGATCATGCTGCTGCAACTGTCCGTAAGCTGCGAGCATGTTGACAACCTGATCTTCCGGCAGGTTGTTGTTGCACCAACCCCAGAAAAATACTCGATCCTGTCCGAATGGGTGAAGCTGTTCGACTGCCAGTGCCAGCCTTCGGACATCGTTAACCCCTGCAATGTCCTGTAAAATAACCTGATCAGGGGGATCTTGCAGGGCGACAACC
>JBLRXB010000303.1:0-656 GCA_047920915.1 Kiritimatiellia bacterium | reverse complement strand
CCCACCGGAAAGGAACTGGCACAACATGCCCTAGCCGTTGAAAAGGCCGGCAAGCTGCCGGTGATGCTATACAACTATCCCGGGCGATCGGGGGCCGAAATGGATTATGACTTCCTCACGCGGGTTGCCCGTCACACCGGCTTTTGTGCCATCAAGGAGAGCAGCGGGGATATCAACCGGGTACATCTGCTGGCACGCGAATTCCCGCACCTGCAATTGTGCTGCGGTGCGGATGACCAAGCATTGGAATTCTTTGTATGGGGCGCACGGGCGTGGGTCTGTGCCGCCGCAAACTTTCTGGCACCCGAAACCATTGCGCTCTACAAGGCGTGTGTCTTGGATGGTGACTTTGCTCTGGGGCGGCGTATTATGAAGGCGATGTTGCCGCTGATGACGGTGTTGGAGCGCGTGCTCGAAAAGGTCAAGGACTGGCGCACGGGTAATCCATTGGATCCGGCGAATGCATTGGGGGCGATTATCTCCAAGGAACAATTCGACCGGATCTTGGGCTATATTAAGGGGGCACAGCAAGAAGGGGCCAAGCTGATTCTAGGCGGCAAACCACTAGAGATCGGCAAGGGGCTGTTTATTCCGCCGACGATATTCGATGATGTGACGCCGGATATGACTATCGCCCGTGAGGAGGTCTTCGGGCC
>JBLRXB010000302.1:0-661 GCA_047920915.1 Kiritimatiellia bacterium | reverse complement strand
GCAAAGATAAGGTCAAGGCCGACCCGCAAGCCGCCATCGCCACGCTCGCCAAAGCAGGCCAGGGCCCTGGCCAGGCAACCTGCCCGATTATGAAGGGTGCACCCGTCACGGCCAAAAGCCGCTACGTCGATCACGAAGGACAACGCATCTATGTTTGCTGCGGTGGCTGCGCCCGTGCCGTGCAAGCCAATCCCGAAGCCGCACTCAAAACCCTCAAGGACCAAGGTGTGGTGCCCGCCAAGGTACCAGGAGCAGAGAAGCCCAAAGCCGAACACAAACACTAATCCGACCAAGACGCTGGAGCTGGCAGCCCCCTCTGGGAACGCCAGGCTCCAGCCTGGCCCGAAGCCCAACCGCCCCCCCGGGAACGCCAGGCTCCAGCCTGGCCCGACACAAGGCAGCCGAAATGACGAACATACAGAACATTCTCCAAGCCCTGCCAAAATGTTCCGCCGCATTGGCGGCACTCGTTTTCCTGCCAGCCTGCGCCACGCCACGCGAGCAAACACTCCGGCAATCATACACCGAGATCGGGGAAGCCTTTTCCGCACAAGCAGAATCGATTGACCCCGCCACTCTCGCTTCGCTTGACGACTACTTGGCGGCTGCTTATCGCCGTAACCCACGCTTACGCGCCGCCTACCATCGCTGGGAAGCAGCC
>JBLRXB010000301.1:249-662 GCA_047920915.1 Kiritimatiellia bacterium | reverse complement strand
CCTTCACAATGCCCCGCTCAATACGACCCGTCACCACCGTGCCACGACCCGAAATCGAGAACACATCCTCGATCGGCATCAAAAACGCACCGTCAATCGCGCGCTCCGGCTCCGGAATGTAACTGTCCATCGCCTCGACCAGCTTGATCACCGACGGCACACCAATCTCACTCTCGTCACCCTCGAACGCCTTCAGCGCCGAGCCCGTAATGATCGGCGTGTCGTCACCAGGAAACTCGTAAGTGCTCAGCAAATCCCGCACCTCGAGCTCCACCAGCTCCAACAGCTCGGCATCGTCCACCATGTCCGCCTTGTTCAGGTAAACCACGATGTACGGCACACCCACCTGCCGCGCCAGCAGAATGTGCTCCCGCGTCTGCGGCATCGGACCATCGGCCGCCGACACCACCAGG
>JBLRXB010000301.1:0-239 GCA_047920915.1 Kiritimatiellia bacterium | reverse complement strand
TGTTCTTGATGTAATCAGCATGACCAGGACAGTCCACGTGCGCATAATGCCGCCCCTCAGACTGGTACTCCACGTGCGCCGTCGCAATCGTGATGCCCCGCGCCTTCTCCTCCGGCGCCTTGTCAATCTGGTCGTAAGCACTCACCTCACCACCAAACTTCTCGGCCATCACCTTCGTCAACGCCGCCGTCAAGGTCGTCTTGCCATGATCAACATGGCCAATCGTCCCCACATTCACG
>JBLRXB010000300.1:0-664 GCA_047920915.1 Kiritimatiellia bacterium | reverse complement strand
GCCGGCATTGGGAAAAAAGTCACCCGCCTCGATGACGTCTTGACCTGGATATTCGCGTGCTCAGTGCCCTCGGGATTGACCGCAACAATGTCGTATGCGGCCGTATTCTTGATCGTCGGCAGAGCAATGATCCCTCTCCGAGACAGCTCTGAAACGACAAAATGAACACCAGCGATACCAGTGAGATTTTTGTCCGTCATACCGACTCCCTGAACCGAGGATGCTGCATGCCCGGAGAGGCGTTACCATCAATCCAGCTGCGGATGATAATCACCTGCCTTAGGAAACGGAATACGATGTCGGGCGATACATGAACAAGCACACTGAGCACTCATCATTCCGCGAGAAGCTGGTTGAGCATCTTTTTGTCGGTGAACTACTCAAACTTGCCTGGCGCTGCGGTTCCTGTGACGTCGAGGTGGCGTCGCCTGAAGTCGACAACGCCGGCTACGATCTCATAGCGGAGGCCAACGGAGTCATCCGACACATACAGTTGAAAGCATCGTTCATCGGGTCCAGTACCGCCAGCCAGAAGATCCACCTTCGACTGGCCAATAAGCCGTCGGGCTGCGTGATATGGATCTACCACGATGGCGATACATTGGAACTGGGGCCATTCCTCTTTTTTGGCGATGCACCAGGGCGGCCACTTCCGGCACTGACG
>JBLRXB010000299.1:0-671 GCA_047920915.1 Kiritimatiellia bacterium | reverse complement strand
CCTGCCTACGCGCCAGACCTTCTTTGACCATGTCCGCTGTCTCTCCTGCTATCACTGCTTCCCATCCTGGGCGGCCATGATGGACTTCATGATGCGTGGGCTGGAAATCGGTCCCTATGCAGCCCAAGAGGCGTAACCGCCCTCCACGGTCGCATTGTGCCCTGACGACATCACCGTGCCGTTTTTAGCAGGTTTTGCACCAATCCGCGCCAACGGAAGGCAATTATGACACCTCTTTCAGGCTGCCGGACGTGAAGCCCCCGGAAAACAGCTGACTTTTTCTCCCCCCCCTGCACGCTTCCGCCATTATTCGCTGTGAAGTTGGCCGAGGTAAGCCATAATGAGAATTGCTGTGTAAATATCGATTGACGTGTTTACACAATGTGGTGTATGTTATATTTGATTTTAACGGTCTTGGTGAGTTGGTCCGTTGCAACAGTCAGGAGAAGCCATATGAAGAGTCCCTCGAACAAGACCTCGGTTGTGGTCGTGGCGTGCGCCTGCCTGGTTTTCACGGCGTTGGTCGCGAGAGCTGATGCTCAGCTGGCGAATATACTTTCGGAAGAAGATATTGCGGCGCTCCGTACGGAAATGCCGGGGAAACGTGCGGGCGAGTCGGTGCGGTTTTCGGCATCGTATGCTGCCTTGACGCGGCTATCGTCGCGAGACCT
>JBLRXB010000298.1:0-686 GCA_047920915.1 Kiritimatiellia bacterium | reverse complement strand
ATCAGTACTACGGTCATTGGCTTCCTGCCCGTCTTCACTATGACCGGAGCCGAAGGCAAAATGTTCCGCCCCCTCGCCTTTACCTGGACCTTCGTGCTGGCCAGCTCCATTTTCGTGGCCCTCGTCTTTGTCCCCACCTTCATGCACCTGCTCCATGATAGCGTATTTCGCCGCCTACGAAAGACCATCTCCTTGCTAGCGCCTTTCGCACTTCTCGTGGCCGGCATCTTGCAAACGCGGCCCACCTGGATACTCGGTGGCGCAATCCTGCTGCTCCTTGCCACCTTCATGTACTTCCTCCGTAGCTCCCCCTCTGGGAACGCCAGGCTCCAGCCTGGCCCGAAGCCCAACCGCAGCAAAACCCAACCGCCAACCCCGGGAACGCCACGCTCCAGCCTGGCCACTCTCATCGCACACATGTCAGCGTTCCTCAATCGCCTCCCCCTCCAGAAAATTGTCATCTTCATCGTGCTCGCGATCATCCTGGTTCTGCTCGCTCGCATCTGGGAACCCCTCGGAGCCGCGCGCGGTAGCACGCGCAATCTGCTCTTTGTAGCGTTCCTCCTCGGCGGACTCATGGGCCTCTTCTACCTGCTCATGCTGGGTTACCGACGCATCCTCGGTTGGGTGCTGGCACACAAGCCCCTGTTCTTCTGCCTGCCCATCGCGATCCTGTTCTTCGGCAC
>JBLRXB010000297.1:0-700 GCA_047920915.1 Kiritimatiellia bacterium | reverse complement strand
CTGCCCCGGATGCGATGAACAGATCAAAGCCGACCCCCGGAAATACATTAACGAAATGCGCGCCAACGGCATCGAGCCCTACCGCCTGCAAACCCACTGCCCGATCATGGATCTACCTATTAACCGCGAGCTATACCATGATCACAACGGCCAGCGGATCTACGTCTGCTGTGCCGGATGCCTCGACGAAGTCAAGGAACGCGCTAACGAAATCATCTCCGAACAACGCAAAGCCGGAATCGTATTTGAGGTCATACCATGAACCCATCCCCCCCTGGGAACGCCAGGCTCCAGCCTGGCCAGAAGCCCAACAGCAGCAAAGCCCAACAGCAACCTGGGAACGCCAGGCTCCAGCCTGGCCAGAAGGGCAGCCCATTGACTGAACATAATCACCCCACGGGCCAGGCTGGAGCCTGGCGTTCCCAGGAGCTAAACACTACCCAGTGCCAACCCCGGGAACGCCACGCTCCAGCGTGGCCCGTAGGCAGCCCCAAAAACGTCCCAACCAAGACCGAAGGCCCTCCCCCTGCCAGGCTCGAACCTGGCGCCCACAGGAATGACGTTCCTGTCATCCCTCCACCAACGAAGGGTGAGTGGCGCTCCCGCGGTTACATCCCCCACTTCGACTCCGACACCGTCATTCAGCACATTACCTTCCACCTGGCAGACAGCTTGCCTGCAAACGTACTCGAACGCATCG
>JBLRXB010000296.1:0-701 GCA_047920915.1 Kiritimatiellia bacterium | reverse complement strand
CTGCAGGTGTACCACATGAACATAAAGGACGGGATCGACCTGCCATCCAGCCAATGGCGCTGGTGTAGCCCGGCAGAGCTCGCATCACGCCCCCTATCCCGCTCCCAACGCCGCATCGCCAATCACCATACCGGGAATCTTTATTCCGGCAGTTGAATGATATAGCGGAAATAGCGACCGGATTCGTCCGTCGCGGGCTCGAAGATAATTTCGGCGCCGGTCCCATAGCGGTTGGTCCACGGCTGCCAGCTGCCATGAATAAGGTTCGTGCGGGCGCAAGGGGTCACATCTAGATGGCGCAAGGGGTCACATCTAGACATTATACACACTTTTCAGTTTGCCGCTAACCCAAGTTTCTTTTTAATCGCCGTAAATCGTTGATAATCAACGGGGGCTCTTCCGGTGGCACTACAAGATCGCTACCTCTTGAGCTGGGTTCGCCGGGTTTTGTACGCGGTCCTCCAGTTGATTCCAAGCATCTGATAGATCCGGTCCTGCTCCTCGTCAGGCACGCTGGCTTTTCGTATCGAGATGATTCGTCCGTCTTCGAGAGGCAGGCGCGTGGTCAGCAGGCAATGCGTTCGCAGAAGCCGTCGCAGGGTTCGCCATGTGCGCTTATCGCCGGCTGCCTCGATTTTCTTGTTTATCCAGCAGAGCAGATGGTAGGCGAGCACCGAGATAAAGATGTGACCGTCTACACG
>JBLRXB010000295.1:0-765 GCA_047920915.1 Kiritimatiellia bacterium | reverse complement strand
ATAAAAACACATAAAAAGACATCCATTCATCCATCATGTATCCCTTGGTAATTGCCTTCATCACCGCCTACGTCTGTTCTCATCGCTATATCTTTGACTCGGAAGCAGAGGATTCCGACCCTTTCAACGGTAGTGACGAAGACGAGCGTCCGTCTACAGCTCATACGTCTTCCATGACGTCAATCATCGACGCATCCAGCAAATCTCCGGGGAAAGTCCGTGCCAATGACGCCAAGAATTCGTCGGTCCAGAATTCTCGCAACACCAGCCATGGTGTCTCACCTCACGGAGCTTCTCACCATCGACGTCCCAAGTCGGTCCACTGGGGACCTAATCGTATCAAGTACATCCCATCCAGATACGACGAGCCCAAACCGATGAAGCCTCCGATCCTGGTCCAAGCTCGACCTGCAATTTCCAACGCCAAGGCCGACGCAAGGCCGACGCCAAGACAAACACCAAGAACAACGCTCCCACAACAAGACGCTTGCAGAAAAAGAAACGATTTCCCACGAGCAAGACTTCCATCAAGGCCATCATCTCTCGTGCTAACTCAAAGCCGGCTTCGTCTATGACACAGCCTCCGACCCAGGTGTTGCTAGCCCACACACATCCCGTCCTAAGTGTCTTCTCCTCGGATTCGATGAACGTGTATGGTTTCAAACGCCGTGGTCTCTGCGCTCCCGGAGATGAGTTCGATTTCGAGGCGCGTCCCGTACTACAACAGCCCGCGTGCCTTCCCGCAGTTACCGTCCTCGCGGCGGC
>JBLRXB010000294.1:0-793 GCA_047920915.1 Kiritimatiellia bacterium | reverse complement strand
CATCAGTTCGGTTGTGTTACCGGCGCCTGGATGCGCCACGGCAACATTCTCAATATTAGCGAATTCGCCGAAAAACCCACCGCAAATTATGCGCGCGAACATCTCGCCGTCGAAGGTCTCCCGCCAGATCGATTCCTCACGGTCTTCGGCCAATACATCCTCAACCCGCGCATCTTTACCCTGCTCGAGGAAAACATCCAGCGCAATATGCGCGAACGCGGGGAATTCCAGCTCACCTCCTGTCTCGACCGTCTACGCCAGGAGGAAGGCTTCCAAGCCTGCCGCATACGTGGACAACGCTTCGACATCGGCAACCCACAGGCCTACCAGCAAACCTTGCAGGATTTTGCCTCGCATGACCTCTCCAGAACGGAGATCAACCCCACATGAAACCGCGATTGACCCCATTCACGCATATAGGATAGACGCGACATGCACAACGAGAATCATCCCACCAATATCAAATGGCACCCCAACCGCGTGACGCCCGAGGATCGGGCTCGCCTTCTCCAGCAACACGGTTGCGTGGTATGGATGACCGGACTAAGCGGCTCCGGCAAATCGACCCTGGCCGTGGAATTGGAGACACAATTGATCCGACGCGGCCACGCCGCCTATGTGCTCGATGGCGACAACATCCGCCACGGCCTCAACGCCGACCTCGATTTCAGTCCGGCAGGCCGCCGCGAGAACATTCGCCGCATCGCGCATGTTGCGGCACTGCTTGCCGATGCCGGTATCATCACGATCACTGCCTTTATCTCGCCCTATGCCGAAGATCGTGCCACAGCAC
>JBLRXB010000293.1:0-839 GCA_047920915.1 Kiritimatiellia bacterium | reverse complement strand
GAGGTCATCCCGACGCAGTTGCAGCCCTCGATCTTCCGGTTCCGGTAGGGGGGGGGAAAGACCGCAGACTACAGACTGCAGACCGCAGACTGGAAAGAGGTGGCCACGCTCGCAAGGGCGTGGCCATTCGTTTTTGGAGTGCGGCAACGAGCGGAGCGAACTTGCCGCTTTGGGTTGGCACGGAGTGCCGGGGTCGGGGATGATCTGAGCGGGTTGGATTCTTCGATGGCGTCTGGTCGCGGTGAGGGCGTTGGGTTGTTCTGCTCGTAGCGCACTGCGTGCGAGGGGAAAGCGGTGTGTTCGCTTCGCTCGACACCGCACTCCATATGGGGTTGTGGTGGATATGGAGTGCGTGCGATCTGAATCGCCGCTTTGGGATTGCGCGGAGCGCGTGCGTGGTTTGCGCATGTGTGGTCCCATAGTCTGGCCGTCGGGCTTTTAATGGGCTTTTTATGCGCACTTCATGCACGGGCCAGGCTGGAGCCTGGCGTTCCCAGGGGGGGTACGTTCCACGTCGCACGCGCTTGATGGGGCGACTGGTAGCGCACTTCCGTCTTCGCGCCTCGCGGCTACGGCTGACACTGCGTGCCGGGGTCGGGGGGATGCAGCGTAGGACATGCGCATATGTCCTGTTGTTATCTTTAGAAAGCAGCGCGTCTAAGATTGATAATTATTCCAATCGCTGTTAGTGTGGTTGGCATGAGTCCAACGGTGTTTAGAGTCAAAGGTTATCGTTTCTACTTCTTTTCGCTTGAGGAAAATCGGATGCATGTTCATGTTGCGTGTGCCGAAGGAGATGCAAAGTTCTGGCTTATCCCACAAGTCGAGTTGGCGATGGC
>JBLRXB010000292.1:0-1000 GCA_047920915.1 Kiritimatiellia bacterium | reverse complement strand
GGTTCGGACAGCGAGAATGCAGAAAAAAAAGAGATCAACGCAACAAAAACCAAAATGAAAAGATGCGTACGTAAGCACACCTTCTCGTGCGGCACTCTATACGGTGACGCAGTGGGCCAAACAACGACACGGGTCGTTGCGCACGGGTGGAGCCGAGGGTTATTCCTGACGACTACTAGTTGGTCGTCATTAGAAGACGTTAGATCGCATATCTCAAGAACCTGCAAAGGCCGACAAAAGTGAACGCAGCAGGGGGACTGGCAAAGAGCCGCCCCTGCACCCGCGGCGCCAAGGAGCGTCGCTAGGAGAGGCAACTCGTCACCCCAAGGGTGAGGGAGGATGTCTTCTCCTCCGGGGGCATGTTGCCCTCGGACCCCGCAGCGCCAAAGAGCGCTGCTAAAAGAAAAGAAAACAAAATTAAATATGTAAACTATAAAAAAGGATACAAGAAAAACAAGTTCATGCCCTACAAATCCTAGCGTAAATTTAGAATCTTGAAGCGGCGTGCCAGTGACGCCAAGAATTCGAAGGTCCAGAATTCTCGCGACACCAGCCAGCCATGGTCTCTCACCTCACGGAGCTTCTCACCATCGACGTCCCAAGACGACAAGTGTAAACCGATGAAGCCTCCGATTCTGGTCCAAGCTCGACCTGCAATGCGACTCCTCGAAATCGCCAAAGAAACATGCCAAACGCTGTCATCCCTGGATTCTTCCAGCCTGCAACAAATGGACACAGCAGAGTTTCCTAAGAACCTCGCAAAGATACACGAACTACTAGAGCCACACCAAGTCTTGGCATTCGTGAGTCAACTCGCGAGTAAACCACATGTATCAAGCACGCGTAGAACGGCGAATGGCGGAAGAAAAACGTCTGGCTCTGAAGGATTGGCTCGCACTGGAGGAGGAAGAAGAATGGAGAAGTCCCATTACATACAAAGACATGCACCCAATGCCTTTCAATGCCGATGAAAATGAAGGAGCTTCTTACGAGCAGCGTC
>JBLRXB010000291.1:0-1091 GCA_047920915.1 Kiritimatiellia bacterium | reverse complement strand
TCCGCTAAATCGAGACTCAAATCATGCCATCAAGTTATGCGATCAAGCACAGCTCGCATCCATAATTAGAATTGCTGATATTTACACAGCCCCAGCAATTCTCATGACTGATTTTTTTGTGAGCATGGGCCACTCTACGCCGGTGATTCAGGAAAGTCGCAGACGGTATAGAGCGGAATTTGTCGTGAAACAGCACGAATGAGCTATCTCGATAAGCTTGTCATGAACAGTTTCCGGGGTAGTTTACGGCAAAGGACACGATACGGTTAGTTTCAAGGCAGTTCTCGGCCAAGTCCACGTAAAGAGGACATCGAGCAGATGATGTAAGGGGCAGGACGGAGTCAGGGCAACCAAGATGGTTTCTTTGATAGGGCCACGCGGAATGCGAGTTCTGACTTGTGTAGGGCCATGGTACCAAGAAATCCATTGGTTGTTGCTCGTCTTGGATCTGCTTGCTTAGCGATCCAGTGTCGGGCCATCGAAAGGGCAGCTCTGCGAAAGAGGGCGAGATTGGTCGCTGCTTTTCGGTTTCTGACCCGGCTTTTGTCTTCCTGGAGCCGCGAGCCATCGAGGCGTTGATGGGCACCGTTCTCTATATCCCAGTAGCCCCGTTTGAGTTTGAGCAATGCGTCGGCACTGAGCCCGGAGCGACTTGAAAGCAGGAAGACGATGCCATCGGTTTTCGGATCTTTGCACGGATCGGTTCGCTGCATGAGCATGGCGGCCTTGTTTGCATAAGGGAAGCAGACCTGCTCGGAGCAAACATCAAAGGCATCAATGGCGCGGGCCTCGACTCTGCCGCAGTTGAGTTCTACTCGTTGTAACGTGTCCATCTGAGGGAAAAAAAGCGCCCGTTTTATGGGCGCTGTGAATGTTCTGTAGATTCTCCAGGATTCCTTTCTGGTTCGCCTTGACGGTCATCAGATAGTCCCCGCCGCAGTCTTGGACGATCTCCCTGGCTGTCAAGGTCTGGGTATGAAGGGCATCGGTCAAAACCATAGCCCCATCCACATTACAGCACTCAAGCAGAAGGCGCGCAGCAGGAATCTCATTGGATTTGTCCTCGACCATCTCCGAGCCCAGCCAGCGGC
>JBLRXB010000290.1:0-1523 GCA_047920915.1 Kiritimatiellia bacterium | reverse complement strand
GGCGTTGATTGAGACAGGGGTGCTGGGTGAGTCGCGCTTCCTCCTTCGCTGAAGCTCTACGGCGGACATGCCGCTTGCATGAAAGCGGTAAGGTCGCTTCGCTCGTTACCGCACTCCAAAAAAAATGCGCAGCAACAAGCCAAAGTTTCTCACATGCATCAGCTGACCTCCCAGGGGCGGGGCTAGCTAAACCGTATACATACGCGTGATCCGGCTAACAAGGGCACGGCACCCCCCCCATTTCCCGCTTGCCGCGCCAAGCAGGCTCTTGTAGTGTCTTACACCATTGATTTTAAACGAAAAGTGCGCATAACAAGGAGAGCAGGCATGAGCGATTCACGCGATGGACAAAGTTTCAAACCACAGTTCACAAAAACCAAACCCGTTGTTGCTCCGGGAGAATTCAACTTTGCGGCGGCCTATTTCGACCATGGTCATATTCATGGTCAGATCGAAGGCCTGATCCAGGCTGGGGGCATATTGAAATATATCTACGACCCCAATCCCGAACGCATTGCCGGCGTTGTTAAAAATCATCCTGAGGCCAAACTCGTTTCCCGATTCGAAGATATTCTCGACGACCATTCGCTGCATATGGTGACTTCTGCCGCCATCCCCTGCGATCGCGGCCCCATCGGCATACAAGTCATGGAATCCGGAAAAGATTACTTTACCGATAAAAGCCCCTTCACCACACTCGAGCAGCTCGCACAGGCCCGCGAAGTCGTCCAACGCACCGGACGCAAATACATGGTTTACTATTGTGAACGCCTCGGCAGCGAGTCCACCTATTATGCCGGGGAAATCATCCGCCAAGGTGCCATCGGACGCGTCTTGCAAGTGCTCAATCTTGCACCACATAACCTGAATGCCCCCAGTCGACCGCAATGGTTTTTCCAGAAAGAAAAATATGGTGGCATTTTAACGGATATCGGCTCGCACCAGTTCGAGCAATTCCTGCATTTCACCCAGGCGACCGACATGGAAGTGGTTGCTGCACGTGTAGAAAACCTCGCCAACCCCGAATTCCCCGGCTTGGAAGATTTTGGCGAGGCTCTTTTAAAGGCACCTGACGGAGCCTCGTGCTACTGCCGCGTGGACTGGTTCAACCCCAAGGGATCCAAAACCTGGGGCGATGGACGCACGTTTGTTCTCGGAACCAAGGGATCCATTGAAATCCGCAAGAATCATGATCTCGCACGCCAAACCGGTGGCAACATCCTGTTCCTCGTCGATGAACATGGGGAGCAGGAAATCCATTGCAAGGGACAAGTCGGCTACCCCTACTTCCCGGCACTGATCCTCGACGTTCTGAACCGTACGGAGAACGCCATGACGCAAGCGCAGGCTTTCAAGGCCGCCGAAGTTTCCATGAAAGCACAGGCCATCGCCGACGCCCAACGCCAATCGTAAAATCCAAACGCATCCCGTCACACATCCCGTGTTCGCACGGGGTTAAGACACGGCCAGCGGCTGGAAACGCGCACACATCGTTTTTACCATTGACATGCCGGCCCTTCCCC
>JBLRXB010000289.1:0-1653 GCA_047920915.1 Kiritimatiellia bacterium | reverse complement strand
CTTGTTAACGGGAGTGGACATTTTGTTTTTGTGTTAAGTTGAGCATTTCTTGTTGTTGTAGATTTGATGAAGATTGAAAATCATGTAATGTTTTGTTCTTTTTGTTGATTCATGGTTGTGTGTGTTGTATATTGATGCGTGTTTCTTGGAAAGATAGCAAGTTTTGCGTGTTGAAGCAGGATAGAAGTGTTAGGAGAGTGACGAGTGAAAGAGCAGGAGATGACAGGCGGAGAGGCATTGGTTCGCTGTCTGGAGAACCAGGGGATCGAGTATGTATTCGGTTTGTCCGGTGGCGCGGCGTTGCCGATGTTTGATGCATTAGTCAACTCCAAGATCAAATTTATACTTGTACGTCATGAGCAGGGTGCGGTGCACATGGCGGATGGTTTCGCGCGTGCTTCCGGTAAGCCTGGCGTTGTGCTTGTGACAAGTGGCCCGGGGGCTACAAATACCATCACAGGGATATTGACGGCGCATATGGATTCCGTGCCGCTGGTCGTTTTGACCGGTCAGACCATCAGTAGTATGTTAGGCAAGGATGCCTTCCAGGAGGCCGATGTGTTTGGTACGACGATGCCGCTTGTCAAGCACAGCTATCTGGTCAAGCAAACCAGTGAAATTCCGCGGATTGTACGCGAGGCTTTCCATATTGCGGCGACGGGGCGTCCTGGTCCTGTGTTGATCGACATTCCCAAGGATTACAGCTCGGGGCCTTTTTGTGGGGACTTGTTCCCGGAAATGGATCTGCCGGGATATCATCCGGATGCCGGTGAGCCCGACGAGGATGCGCTGACGCATATTGCGGCGGCCTTGAGCCAGTCCGAGCGTCCGGTCATTCTGGCCGGGCATGGTGCCTTGATTGCCAATGCGCACGACGAGGTTCTTGCTTTGGCCGAGAAGCTTCAAGCCCCCGTGACGACCACGTTGCTTGGCAAAGGGGCGTTTCCGGAGAACCATCGCCTCTCTTTGGGGATGCTCGGTATGCATGGAACGGCCTATGCCAACAAGGCGATGGTGGAGTGTGACCTGATTATATCGATCGGCTCGCGTTACGATGACCGTATCATCGGTAAGGCACCAGAGTTTTGCAAGCGAGCAGTGCGGATTCACATTGATATCGATGCGGCTGAATTCGGGCGGATGATCCAGTGCCATCATTATTGCAAGGGAGATGCCCGGTTGGTGATTGAACGTCTCTTGCCTTTGGTTGGAAAGCTTCCGACCGAGCCCTGGCTCGCATGTTTGGATGAATACAAGAAGAAATATCCCTTGGGGTACAAGAAGCGCGGTGGCCTGAAAATGCAGCATATTTTGGATATGCTGGATCGAATGACTAAAAGTCGTGCGATCGTGACCACCGATGTCGGGCAGCACCAGATGTGGGCGGCACAGTTTTGCAAGACCATTGAACCCCACACGTGGTTGAGCTCGGGGGGGGCCGGCACGATGGGGTATGGTTTTCCCTCGGCGATTGGTGCAGCACTTGCGCGGCCCGATAAACAGGTCTGGGCCGTGGTTGGCGATGGTGGCTTCCAGATGACCATGTGCGAATTGGCAACCGCTGCCGTGAACAAAGTCCCGGTAAAGGTACTGATTCTGAACAATCGGTATCTCGGGATGGTGCGCCAGTGGCAAACCCTCTTTTACGAAGAC
>JBLRXB010000288.1:0-1708 GCA_047920915.1 Kiritimatiellia bacterium | reverse complement strand
TATGCTGCCCGTCGGATTCTACGGTGCAACCGATCAGCTGCCCGAAAATGCCACCGGCGCTCTACAACAAACCACGGCCGACATTCGCTCCCTCCAGGATATCGGCCGCCGTATCACTGCACATGCGCGCGAGAGTATCGCCCGCGAAGAACCATCCGGCGTCTACTACACGCTGCTCGGCAGCCAATTCCCCTTCGAGCGCTGCACAACCGCCGACAAATTCATCTACGAAGCCGAACTGCGTACCGGCATCGGTGCCCACTACCGCTACGCCCGCCACTATCGCGATGCCCTCGCACTCTGGTACGCACGCTTCCCCACCACCCGCGGCCTCATCCTAGAAGGCTCCGCCGAACCCGAATAACACAGCAGCCCCAACACACCGATCGCCCGCTATAACGCGCTATTCGCGTTCGCGTAAGATCGCTTGTGAGATATGCAGGTAATGTGCGCGCCACAAAATCAAGGCCATGCCAAAATTTCAACGCGCCGGGAGAGCATCATCCGCGCGCCGGTCAGGGAGAAGGCGTATCCACGGTTAACCGGTAATAGCCAGGCACATCCCCGCTTACCTCATCACTCCAGAGCACATCGCCGTCCTCATCAACCTGCGCGATCCGTGTCCAATCCCCATGGCGCAAATCCGTGCGGAACTCAACATGCACCGGCGGACGATTCGGATCCGCGTTCGCCGCATGCGACCAGCTCAATCTTGGCCTTCCACCAACAATCTCAACCTTGGCAATCTCAAAACGCGACTCCGCATCATAGGGATCTGTACCCGTAAAATACGCATTTGCAATCGATGTGTGTCCATCCACAGGAGTTGTTTGCACCACGATTTCAAAATCGTTCGTCGTCCACGACGGATTCAGATCCGCCAACCACCACCAGGGAACGCGCTTATATTCGGTAACACGATCCTTGAAAATCACATCTATTTTACGGGCTCCATTGACCTCGAACGAGAACGTGTTGCCATCAATCACAGCCCCATCCGTATCACCGCGCCATTCGGCATGACGATATTCGTCTACTGGCACTGCCGTGGCAGTGAAAGTCATACCCGCCGGATACCAGCCGGGCGCAGGTGCATCCAGTGTACCCTTACTCATGCCATACAGTCCATTAGCTCCGAAAAGCAGTATGGCACCACACAATGCTACAAATTGTTTCGCACGCATTACTCTTCCTCCACATATCCAGAAACAAAGTAAATAATAATTTCTACGCCGACTGTAGATAATAGCGCTTATTGCCATAACAGAAAAGCTAAATTTTCAGCGCCCGTCCTCGGTGGGTGCGGGACAGGAAAGTTACAAATTGCCAGAATTGTTGTAGACAAACATTTTTTTGATGGTAAGTTGTATATAAACATATACAGGAGGTTGCCATGCAGGAAACAGCACAACGCAAGCGGGAAGAAATACTCGAAGAGATCAGGCATATCGAAAGGATGCGCCAGGGCACAATCAGCGAACAGTACTACGGCAGTGGCGAGACAAGACAGGGGCCGTACTATGTGCTGCAGGGTTACGTCGATGGGAAGCACTGGTCCAGGCGCATTCGGCGCGACCAGCTAGAGCAGGTGCGTGCCGATCTTGAAGCCGGCGTCCATTTCAGCGAGCTGTGCCGGCTTTATGCCGGTTGGTGAAGAAAGTTTGGTGTTGTGGGGGCATTGCTCCTTCTCAACGTTTTCCTCTACCGA
>JBLRXB010000287.1:0-1727 GCA_047920915.1 Kiritimatiellia bacterium | reverse complement strand
GCGGTTTGCTGTAGTGGCGCCACTGCGTGGCGCGGGTTGGTTTGTAGCGCATTGTTTGTCCATCGTCTGGCCGGGGGTCTTGCAATCGGCTGGCTAGGCACTCTCTACCTGCGTTGCGTCTCACAGTGACGCCGCTACAGTTTGCGGTGGTTGGTGTTATTGTATTTGTGTACTATTCGGCTAGACATGGTCCTTTTCGTTGTGACTGCTGCCTGCTACTATTCACCAGTTGGATTAATATTACTTGGTTTGCACTAATAGGAGAGTGTGTATGCGTCGGTTCATGTTTGTCGGAATGATCTTGTTGGGTGCCTGCGTTTTGCGGTCGAATGCCGCCGAGCCGAATCGGGGTCTTACGCTGGGGGCACCGTTTGCGGATCATGCCGTGCTGCAGCGGGAGATGCAGGTGCCGGTGTGGGGCTGGAGTGCGCCCGGAGCAAAGGTAACCGTCGAATTCGGCAAGCAGAAGAAGCAGGCAACGGCTGGGGCTGCTGGCAAGTGGATGCTGATGCTCGATCCACTCAAGGCCAGTTTTGCCCCTGCGCAGATGGTCGTGCGCGACAACAAGGGCAATGCTCTGACGATTGACGATCTGCTCGTGGGCGAGGTCTGGTTGGCATCGGGGCAGTCGAACATGCAATGGCCGGTTTCAAAGACGACGAGTAAGGAGCTGGCCGTCCCGGCGCGTGACGATGGTGTTGTGCCGATTCGCGAATTTCAAGTAAGCAGTGTGACCTCGCAGCTGCATCCGATTGAGAAAGCCAGCGGTGCGTGGAAAGCGGGTAATTATGGTGATTACAGTGCGATTGCCTATGCCTTCGCGCACAAGCTTTATGAAGAGCTGGATGTTCCCATTGGCATTCTGAATGGTTCCTTCAGTGAAACCAGTATTCAGGCATGGGTCCCGCGGATCGGGTTCCGCGATGGTCAGGATGCATATACCCAAACAATCTGGCAACGGCTGCAAGAGACGGATCCATCCACCCCTGCGCATAAGACGGCCTGGACGCGCTACTATCAGGAACTGGAAGATGGGCTGGCCGCGAATGAGGCGCGGATCGCACGGGGTGAACCGGCGCTTGAAGTTTCCGGCAATCGCCCCGGCAACCTCCGTGGAAATCGTGATGCCTCCTGGATGTTCAATGGCCGGATCAATCCGCTGGTCCCGTATGCCCTGCGCGGTGCGATCTGGAATCAGGGGTATGCCAATATGGGCGAGGGCATCGTCTATTACAATAATTTGCATAGTTTGATTCGTGGTTGGCGTCTGGTATGGAATCAGCCGGATCTGCCCGTATATTTCCACCAATTCTATACAACCGGTTCCCATACGCACCCTGCGGTTGGCGGTGTTGCCGAAATGCGGCTGGGCACTTTAATGGCAAGGGATATCCCGCATACGGGCATGGCGAGCCAGATCGATATCGGCGGGGCAATCCACTACTCCCAAAAAGCGATTCCCGGACAGCGTCTTGCGCTGCATGCACTTAAGAATCAATACGGACGCGATATCGTGACGGATGGTCCGATCTTCAAGTCCTATGAGGTCAAGGGCAACAAGGTGGTTGTTTCATTTGATCATGTTAAGGGCGGTTTGGTTGTGGCGCAGATGGCGACGAGCGATCTGGGTGGGCCCGCCGTTATCGAGAACGGTGCCGATCAGGTGAATTTGTTCTATCTGGCTGGTGCGGATCGGGTGTGGCATCCGGCGCAGGTGCAGATTGACG
>JBLRXB010000286.1:0-1746 GCA_047920915.1 Kiritimatiellia bacterium | reverse complement strand
TCTGGGGCTTACGTTCGTTATCGAGCGTTTCGGGGGACCGGTCGTTTACCAAATCAATACCGGCGCAGGTTCCCGGAGATGTACTGAGCGATTTGCTTGCGGCCAAGCTGATTGCGGATCCATTTTATCGCGAGAATGAAGATGAGGTGCAGTGGGTGGGGGAAGCGGATTGGCAATACCGCCGCGATTTTCAAGTGCCCAAGGATCTGTTGCTTGCGTCATGCGTTATGCTGCAATGCGACGGTCTGGATACGTTGGCAACGATTTTGATAAATGGTAAGAAAGTTGCGGGCACGGATAATATGCATCGTCGCTACGAATGGGATGTGAAGCCGCTGCTGAAATCTGGCCGTAATACCATTCAGGTTACGTTTTCCTCGGTTAATGCCTACACGCGCGAGCGTTTCCCAGAGAATCCGATTCGTTTGCGAGTTGACCAAGGCACACCGAATGCGTATCCGGGCTGGGTACGGAAGGAAGCCTGCAATTTTGGCTGGGATTGGGGGCCCATCCTTGTTACCGCTGGCATCTGGCGTTCGATTCGGTTGGTCGGGTATTCTGTCGGGCGGATTGATGACGTGGAGATCCGTCAGCAGCATGCGAATGGCTCCGTTACGCTAGCGACGCGTTGTACGCTTGGTGTTTTGGGAGAAGCAAATCTTCGCACCAAGCTGATTGTATCCCTACATGGTATAATTGTTGCGCAGAGCGAGGCCAGTGCTCGCGGTGGAAAGACACGGCATAAGGTAGATATTGCCAAGCCGCAGTTGTGGTGGCCGAATGGTATGGGTGCGCAACCTTTATATGAGGTTCGCGTGATGTTGCTCGCCGAAGATGGCGAAGTACTGGATACGAATGTCAAGCGTGTCGGTTTGCGTACCTTGCGGTTGGACCGGCATGCGGATGAATGGGGTGAGTCTTTCCAGTTTGTGGTAAATGGTGTCCCTTTCTTTGCGAAGGGGGCCAATTGGATTCCAGCAGATGCCTTGCCCGGACATCGTCCTGACGCGGTCTATCGTCGCTTACTCGAGGATTCTGTCGCGGTGAACATGAATATGATTCGCGTGTGGGGTGGCGGGGTTTACGAGAACGATGTTTTCTATGATATTTGCGATGAGCTTGGTTTGTGTGTCTGGCAGGATTTTATGTTTGCCTGCATGGGGTACCCGGCCTGGGACAAGGCATTCCTTGCAAGCGTGGAAGCAGAAGCTCGCGATAATGTGCGGCGGTTGCGTCATCATGCCTGCATTGCCTTGTGGTGTGGTAATAATGAATTGGAGCAACAGGGCGTTGGTGAAAATCCGAAAATTCACATGCAATGGAAGGATTACAAGCGGCTATTTGATGTGCTGCTGCCGCGGGTAGTCAAGCAGTTGGCTGCTGATATGGATTACTGGCCATGCAGCCCGCACTCCCCGCATGGCGATCGGGCCGACTACAACAATCCTTCTTGTGGTGATGCGCACCTCTGGGATGTCTGGCACGGTAAGAAGCCCTTCGAGTGGTATCGCACCTGCGGCCATCGCTTCAACAGTGAGTTCGGCTTTCAATCATTTCCCGAGCCTAAGACGGTATATGGCTATACGGAGAAGGGGGACCGTAATGTCACCACGCCGGTGATGGAGCATCATCAGCGTTCGGGGATTGGCAACACGACGATCATGCAGTACATGCTGGATTGGTTCCGGTTACCGACCTCGTTTGAAATGACCTTGTGGGCCTCGCAGATTCTACAGGGTATGGCCA
>JBLRXB010000285.1:0-1764 GCA_047920915.1 Kiritimatiellia bacterium | reverse complement strand
GTCGTCGTCCACCACCACCAGGTGTGGCCCATGGTCTTCCGTTTCCTTCGCGTGGATGGCGTTCCGTTCCGCCTCTTTCCTCTCCCTCCACCTTCACGTCGCTCGTGCGACGCCCACGCGTGTGGATGGCGATGGCGATGGCGGGCAGTGCGACGGCCGTGATCTGGAATTTGAAGCCGAGGATCGATACGAGCCATCCGGTAAAGGTTGTGCCGATATTGGCCCCCATGATAACGCCAATAGCCTGTGGGAGGTTTACGAGTCCGGCATTGACGAGGCTGACGAGCAGGACGGTGGTGGCCGAGGAGGATTGGATCAGCGCCGTGGCGCCAATGCCCGTAAGGATGCCGGCAAAGCGATTGGTGGTGAGTGCCCCCATAATCCCGCGCATTCGCTTGCCCGCACGGCGTTGGACTGCATCGCTGAGCACATGCATGCCATAGAGGAAGAGTCCCAGCCCGCCAAAGAGTTCAACCACTTGCATCCAATTATATGTCACGATAGGTCCTTTTCTTCATGTTTGTAGCGAGAGACGGCCATGGATTGGAGACAAATTGCGCCTAGCATTCATACAGGGCCTGGTCGATGCAATCAATATCAAAGATGGCTTCGGTCATGCGCGGGAGTGGTAGCACGATCTGTGCCGGAATGCAGCAAAAAAACGTAGCATCCGAGACCGAGAACCGGGGCTGTGCGTTTTTTTTTCGGGGGCGTGGTGCAAGGTTCTTGACATCATCGGTCCGGCAGCATAAGAATCTCGGTTTCGATGATGAAATTGCAAGAGCTATTCTTTCTTTTGGTAGCGAGGGTAGTGATAGCAGTGTAGCGGCAGTTGCACTGCCCGATGGTGTAATGGTAGCACACGGGCCTTTGAAGCCCTTAGTCCTGGTTCGATCCCAGGTCGGGCAACCACTGAGCAGGATGGGGCTGTTAATTTTATGGATAGCACGGATTCGACAGTAAGTGAAAAAATGAAGATGTTCTCAGGAACGGCACACCGGGCCTTGTCTTTACGTATTGCGGAATACATTGGAATGCCGCTGGGCAAGATCGACATTCGGCGTTTTCCGGATGGTGAGATTTTCGTGAAGATCGACGATAACATCCGCGGCAAGGATGTGTTTGTCGTGCAATCCTTGTGTTTTCCGCCGAACGAGAGCCTGATGGAGCTTTTGATTATTATCGATGCGGCGCGGCGGGCATCCGCCGAGCGCATTACGGCGGTGTTGCCGTATTTCGGGTATGCCCGGCAGGATCGCAAGGATCAGCCGCGTGTTCCGATTACGGCCAAATTGGTTGCCAATCTGCTGGTGGCGGCAGGCGTGGATCGTATCCTGACACTGGACCTGCATGCGCAGCAAATCCAAGGTTTTTTTGATATTCCGGTGGATCATTTGTATGCATTTCCTGTAATGGTTCAGTATATTAAGTCGCTGAAATTGAAGGATATGGTTGTGGTTGCGCCGGATACGGGTGGTGTCAAGACGGCCTATGCCTATGCGCAAAGTCTTGGTTGTGGTTTGGCGGTAGTCGCCAAGCAACGGATCGGGGCGGAGGAAGTCGAGGCCTATACGCTTGTTGGCAGTGTTGACGGGTGCACGGCAATTATGATAGACGACATGACGACAACGGCAGGTACGCTCTGTTCGGCAGCGCAGTTATTGCAGCAGCAGGGGGCTTCGGCTGTGTACGGGGCGGTGAGTCATGCCACACTGACGGAGAAGGGGCTATCCCGGTTGCGGGCCTCCCCGATCCAGGAGTTGG
>JBLRXB010000284.1:0-1764 GCA_047920915.1 Kiritimatiellia bacterium | reverse complement strand
ACGCTTCATGGACTGATGATGCGCTTTCAACGGGCCAGTCGGGACAGAGCCCGACCCTCCATAAACAAAGTTTCACCATGCATTAGCTGGGCCTCCCAGGGTCGGGGCTAAGATGAAAATACCGCTTGTAGGCCGTTCGTGCCGTTGCTTTTCCCTGTGATACATTTATCCTCCCCGCAGATTTCTACTTATTTGGATGAATAGGGATCGGCGGCATCGCGGATGCCGTTGCCGACGTAGTTGAAGGCGAGCACGGCACCGACGATAAAGACAACCGGCATGAGTAGCCAGGGATAGTGGGCAACGGTTTGCATGTGCATGCAATCCTGCAGCATAACGCCCCAGCTTACGACGGGGGAACGCAGTCCGAGTCCAAGAAAACTGAGCGCGGTCTCGCCCAGAATCATACCCGGCACGCTAAGGCTGAGCGATACGATGATGTGACTGGCACAATCGGGGATCGAAAGGGATTTCTCATCTATAGACTGAGCACCAAGCGAAGACCTTCATCAACTTGACGCATCGTCTCGACATCAAGGGTCTTTATGCGTTCCCGCAAAAACGTGCGATCGATTGTGGCAACTTGCGAAACGTTGACCACCGAGGGTTTAGGAAGACCGGATGCACGCGCGGCAATGCGTACATTACCAGGAGCAGCACCAAGTGTCAGGTTGGAGGTGACGGCAGCGCAAAGTACAGTCCTGATCGAGCTGCGCGTAAATGTGTCTGACTGAACGACGAGAACAGGGCGGCGATAGCCGGGCTCGGAACCCAATGGATCCGGCAAGGCGGCCCACCAAATATCTCCCCGTTGCATTACCAATCCTCCTTCGGAAGTGAAAAAGACTGGAGGCCAGCAAATACAGGGTCAAGCGAAGAATCCTCGTTGGCATACACGTCGTTCAGCCGCCGCGTCACATCATCGTCACGGTGGTGCAGGAGATACTCGTCCACGGCGACCGTAAAGAGCCTGCTGCGTGTCATCTTGCGACGATGAGCAAACGTCTCTGCCCGCGAAAACACGTCATCAGGAATAGATATAGCTGTCTTCATGAAGCGAATGTATGAAAATGGTTATACCGCGTCAAGAGTCGTCTTATTCCACGATGCTGATTTCTTCGGGGGTGAGGTGGTAGAGGTGGTAGACGAGGCTTGTATCAAAGCGGTTGGTTCTTTACATTTCGGGCAGCTAAAATAATGGGAGATACACGCATGATTGCAAATCATCGCTACTTACTAGCAATCGACCAAGGCACAACCAGCTCACGGGTTATGCTCTTCGATGCGAACGGCGATGTACACGCACGCGCCGCAGCCGAATTTACCCAGTATTATCCCCAACCGGGCTGGGTGGAGCACGATGCTGAAGAAATCTGGAACGTCACCCGATGCGTCATGGACCAAGCGCTTGAAGCCGGACAACTTGAAGCCAGCCAAATCGCCGCCATCGGCATCACCAATCAGCGCGAGACGGTTGTGCTTTGGGACCGAATAACCGGAAAGCCCGTGCATCGTGCCATTGTCTGGCAGGACCGCCGGACTGCGAACCTCTGCCAGGAATTACACGAGGAAGGCCTCGAACCCGATTGGCAACAAAGAACCGGACTATTGATCGATCCCTACTTTTCGGCCACCAAGGTAGCCTGGCTGCTCAAGCAGGATGCCAATCTACGTGCCCGTGCCGAAGCTGGCGAGATTGCCTTCGGCACGATCGATTCCTGGCTGGTTTGGAATCTGACCGGTGGCCACAAGCATGTAACCGAC
>JBLRXB010000283.1:0-1772 GCA_047920915.1 Kiritimatiellia bacterium | reverse complement strand
GTACAAATGGCGGCCGCCGGTATGGATGCAATACTACGATCAAAGCGTGTCGACCAATACACACCCGTAGCCGCGCTCACGGACATTAAAAGCAAGATGTAACACCACCCCAGAGCCAGCAGCCTGAAGGGAACGCCCCCCAACAAGTACGCAGCAACCGCAAAGGGCAGCGCAATCGCCAGCAACACAACAAAGACCGCCAATGCCGATGCCAGCTTGGTCAGGATAATCCGACTAGGCGAAGCCGGCGTCACCAGCAGGCTGTCATACGTCTTCTGCTCTTTCTCCCCACTGATCACCGAGGCCGCCACGAGCGGAGCTAGAAAAAACAAAATCATGGTTTGCACATACAACAGCACCTGAAACAGACGCTCCCCGACCTCCCAGGCCGGCGAACCATAGTGCGACAGAAAGAACAAACCCGCCATCACACACAGGACAAGCGACTGCAATAAAACGACAACCGTCGCCGTCCGCGCCCGCAGATGCGTACGAAACTCCTTCACCAGTAGCGGATCACGATACCAGGCACTCACGTCAGCTCCCCTTTCGTCATACGCAGGAACAACTCCTTTAAATCCGAAGCAGATGCACGCGGCAACATCACCCGAAGCCCCTCTTGCACCGCAGCCCGCACCAATTCGCAGACGGCATCTTCGCCGCCAGACACCGTTACCCAAAGTCCATCCGAAGCTAGCTTTATCTCCGAGACCATCGGCTGGCCCGCAAGCCATCCGCTAGCCCGCTCCCGCTCGGCTGCTGGTGTGGGCAATAAATACCGCGTCAGTGCTGCAGGTGAAACCTCTTGATCCTGCATACCGTGTACACCGACAAGCTTACCCGCCTCCATAACCCCGACCACCGAACAAAGATCCCGCAATTCATCCAGGATATGCGATGAAATCATAATGGTGGTACCGTTCGCCGTCATTGTCTTCAAAAGGCGTACCATCTCATCACGCCCACGGGGATCCATCCCCGAGGCGGGTTCATCGAGAATCAACACGGCCGGCCGATGCACCAGCGCACGCGCGAGATACAACCGCTGTTTCATACCGCGAGAAAGCGTGGCAATGCGTGCATCACTCTTGGTTTCAAGCGCTACCATCCCGATAGCATCCTTGATTCCCGACTGCAGTGTCCGTCCCTCCAGTCCGTACATGCCACCGAAAAATGCCAGATACTCCGTGACCGTCAGGTAGTCATACACTCCAAAAACATCAGCCATATAGCCGATATTGCGAACAACGGCGTCGCGCTCGCGCACCACATCATGCCCTTGCACCATTGCGCGACCGCCGCTCGGGCGCATTAGCCCCGCGAGAACCTTTAACGTACTCGTCTTACCGGCACCATTTGGCCCCACCAACCCAAAAGCCGAGCCACACGCCACAGAAAACGACACGCCGCGTACCGCCTCGAACGTGCCATACGCAACGCGCAAGTCCTCCACCTGCACCACATATTCGCTGCTATGCATCGGGCGCTCCTTCCGGCACGACCCGGATCTTGAGAGAGGTGCGAGGCAAACCAGGCAACCGCATGCTATGCGAATGCAACAGAAGCGGATCCGACTCCTCTACAGCCTCTGACAGCACGCGCTGCCGCAAAATCACGGCACGATACGGCCGCATCAACAAATCGCCATCCAGATCGAAGGATACCGCATGCTGCCCCGCCGTACCGCGCGCAAGCGCATGCCAGTCGTCCGCACGCCAGTCATAAGCCTCCAGCATCACTTCATGGTTGTCTTCGTCTTCATCCACCTCGCC
>JBLRXB010000282.1:0-1826 GCA_047920915.1 Kiritimatiellia bacterium | reverse complement strand
ATCCACATCGCGGATCTGGCTTTCGGCACCCATGATGTTCTCCTGATAGGCACGGATACCATCGAGCGAATGGCTCAATCGGCTGGATTGTGCACCTACAACGGCCCGCTGCTGACTGATGTGGTCAACGGCCAATTTGAGCACTGCTGTGGCACGATGTGCACCTGCTGCAGTCGAAATGTGGAGGCCGTCGGCCATTGCTGTTCCTGCATCACCGCCACGTGCCAGCACCATCGACCAGCGGATATCCTGATTACCGGTAGCTTCGATGCCGGAATCAAACTCTGTGAATGTTGATCCGATGCTAGTGGCGCTAGTATTGTGAAGTGCCAGAGATGCGCCACAGAAAAGCTGTCCGGGATCCGCACCGACTTGCGTCACGAGCTGATTGTTGCCCGAGAACAGGTTGGCCGTGTTAAATTTTCCACGCGCCAGACTCCCCGTCGTTATACGGGTAATTTCTTCCTGCATCTGCTGAAATTCCACTTGCAGGTTTGCGCGGTCTACAACGGTTTTGGTGCCGTCACTTGCCGAAACCGACAATTCATTCATACGATGGAGCATATCATGGATTTTTTGCATCCAGGAGTCTGCTGTACGCATGTAAGCCTGTGCGTTTTGAATGTTCTGGGCAGCCGTGGACGCGCTGCGAATCTGGGCGCGCATACGCTCGCTCATTGCTAAACCGGCTGGATCATCCGCCGCCGTGTTGATTCGCAAACCGCTGGATAGTTTACCCATCGAGTTGCGCATATTTTGTACGCTTGATGCATAGTTGACCCAAACACCAAATGCCGGGACGTTGTTGAATACTTGCATTTTCACTCCTCCGTGATGTCGTTTTTGTTTTGATTGGTTCAGCATCCTTGCTTCCCCTGTTGTTATGTAGCCCTGATTTCATTTCGGGTTATGTAGCCTTCGGGGTATTCGATGTATCAGCGAAACCGCCCCGTCTGCCACGAATTTCTCGTTTATGCCACCTCCTTGTGTTTCAGGGTTTCTGTAGGTGCCTCTCATAGGCTCCTGTTGCTCTGCTCCCCTCTTCGGTTGGACGAAAAGGATTCTTAAATACGAAACCCGAAATAGCTTAACCTGCGGCATAAGTTGCCTCCCCTATCTTTGAGGAAAGGGGAGGGGGGCAGAAATTTCCTCTTTATTCTAATGTCTGGGTGTATTTCCCTATGGCATCTCATCTGCTTTCTGTTCGGCTGTGTTGAAACGTGTAAGAAGAATCAGGCTGACAGGCTGTGTTGAGAGGAAGGGAATGCTATGCGTGCAGATAGAGTAGCGAATCCAATGGAAGTGCGTCCGTATGCCAGGATGGTCTCGTTGACGATCCGGCCGGAACATGTGTTTCACTTTCCACAGGGATTGCCAGCTTTTGAAGAATACAAGGATTTTGTTTTTGCGATCAATCCAGACACAAGCCCTTTCGTTTTTATGCATTCTTTGAATCCTGGTGGTCTAAGCTTTGTGTGCATGGATCCGTTCCTGGCGCACCCCGGCTATTCGCCACGAATCGGGGTTGCCGATCAGGAATTCCTGCATTTGACCAAGACCGAGACACTTATGATTATGGTTATCGTCACGGTGCGCAAGGATGTGCGCGATATTACGGCCAACCTGCAGGCACCCTTGGCCATAAATATTGAGAGTTCCATTGGAAAGCAGATCATGTGTGAGGGGCAATCGTATCCTGTTCGGTACCGGATTTGGGATTCTTTGGAAGAGATCCAGCAGCAGGGCAAACCAGTCGCCGAAGCGATCATGGCGTAGCGTTGCAGCATGCGGGATCAGCAGACGGGGAAGTATGATGTTTCGTAATC
>JBLRXB010000281.1:0-1840 GCA_047920915.1 Kiritimatiellia bacterium | reverse complement strand
TCAGTTACGCAAACAATCTCCGATTAAGGAGCTAATCATGCCCAACGCATATTTATCCGCTTAAACGTATCCGCCCAATAATCCAGATTGCCTCGTGCCCCAAACTCGTGGCAGCCCTTTACACCTACCAACTGCCCGAGGGTAGCGAACCATCCCGATGCCAGTGAAAACCGATTTACACAATTACGAAAAATTTTAACAGAAGGTACTTGTCATCCAGCCGTGGTCGCGTCACAATGCACCTCGGCAATTGTATGCAGGATCAACAACAAACACGATAGCCACCAATTGCAAAACCAAACCGAATACAAGATCCACGCCGAACAGAGTAGACGAACGGGAGTTGTCGCGATGTCCCCCTCGATCATCCCCACAGAAACCTGTGGCCCAACCAGCCGTAACCTGATCTTACGGGCTCTCACGATTCCCGCCATCTACGTCATCTTTGCATCCATCTACATCTACTTCTCGGGCCATATTGCCAAAATGCTTTCTCAGGATGCGCAACAGTTAGCCATGATCGAATCCACAAAGGGATTCGTCTATGTCCTCGTGACAGGGGGACTCCTCTTTGTTCTCTGTCTGCTGTGGGTACGCAGGTTGCAGCAACAAACGATGCTGCTCGTGCAAAGCGAGAGGCGTGCCATTGCCGGCATGGCGAGTGCCGGCCTTGCGCACGACCTGAATAACATTCTCATGGTCATTGATACCCTTTTGGAGGAACTCAAGGAGCAGGAACAGCAAAACGAATCTCTCCACACCATTCTGCAGCAACTCCAAACCGGCATGGACGAGGTATCCCGATTCGCCAAAAGCCTCGCACGTACCGCCCGCAATGTAGAGCCAGACGCAGAGCGCGAAATCGAGTTGTCTTCACGGATTCCCTTTATTGCCAAGCTCGTATACAAGCATCCTGATGTTCACCGATGCAAACTGCAAGTACATGCAATTCCGCCTGCCACAATGCGGCTGAACGTAGCACTCTTGGAGCAAGCCCTTCTCAACCTCATCATCAATGCGGCGCAGGCCGCAGGCCCCGGTGGTAGGATTGAAGTGTCCATGCAACACCAGGAGGCGGCCATCCGCTTGAAGGTCGAAGATAGCGGCCCCGGACTTGACCCCAAAGACCGCCATGATGTTTTCTCCCCTGGCTACACAACCAAAAAAAATGGTTCCGGGCTCGGTTTGCTCTGCGTGCGGGCTTTCGCTGAGTCGTGCAACGCGAGCATTTTCCTCGAAACCTCACCGCTCGGCGGTGCGGCTTTTGCAATCGAAATCCCCTTACAGGATACGGACCTTGCAGAAACCGCCACATCTACCGAAAATGCCCTTGGCGCAACCGCTGAGGCCGCCCAAACCTAGCGAAAAGAGCATACCCAGCCCCAGGACAGAAATTTATGCCATCACCAGACACAGCAGACATATACCCATATATTTTTGCGCCGATCTACAAGGATTACATTTGGGGCGGGAGCCGTATCCGGGACGTCTACCATCGGAAGGGCACGCCACCGCGCTGCGCAGAATCCTGGGAGATCGCAGACCGCCCGGAAGGCATGAGCATTGTTGCCAATGGTGCACGCAAAGGACATACGTTGCACCAATTGGTGCAGGAACTACAAACAGACCTCTTGGGGCCGCAACATCCCAACTGCCAATCCTTTCCCTTGCTCATCAAGCTCATCGATGCACGCGAAGTGTTGAGCGTACAAGTACATCCCAATGATACCAATGCGCACCGCACAGGCGGAGAACCCAAAACGGAAATGTGGTACCTGCTCGATGCCACCAACGATGCCCGCATCTATGCCGGTATGCAACCGGGGGTCACACCGGCGCG
>JBLRXB010000280.1:0-1851 GCA_047920915.1 Kiritimatiellia bacterium | reverse complement strand
GCATGCGACCCCGTAAAGTTTTGCCGTACAGGTAGATGCTTACGTTGCTGTAAAAGTAATCTTGAATAAACCAGATCCTCTGCGTTTTTTAGGCGTGTGAGGTAGTGGTTTTTTGTTTTCGGGATTGCCTTGTCATTTGACCGCAGCTCTTTGTGGGACTTGTACCCTCCTCTTTCGTTGTGCTTTTAGCAAAATAATATCCAGCTGCTCTGCCTGGAAAATATTACACATTTGATGTGGTTTGTGTTGCAATACAGGACGACTGCAAGTGACATGATTGTTTTGTGCCGGTATAAGGCGTTAATCAGGAAAGTGGGGTGAGCATGCGAGTCGGGACATTTCGGGATATTGTTTTTACCCGCTTGATCCTGTGGGTTGGCATAGCAGTATTTTGCATGTTCACAGTGCAGAGCTTCGGCGCGCCGATGGATGGGTATGAATCCGCCTTCACGCAACCGGATGGCAACATCATCACCCTTACGTTTTACGGGGATGAGTTCTACGCGCGAGCCGAGACGGCTGATGGCTATACCGTCATCTTCGATCAGGAAACCAAGACTTACTTTTACGCCGGTCTTTCGTCTGATGGCAACGCGTTCGTTTCGACTGGCGCGGTTGTCGGTAAGGCCAACCCCGCTACACTCGGAATCGGGAAAAGTCTGAAACGAAATCCCGCCGCCAGGGCGGCCATTGCCAGGGAAAATCACGCGAAATTTGAAGCGGTCGTGAAACAGGATCAGCGCTGGAATGCCGTAAAAGAGGCCAACCGCAAGTATCGCGATTTCCGGCAGCAGTTGAAAGAGCAAGAGAAGGCTGGGAAACAAGGTTTTGCAATACCGATGGGCACGCTTTTTCCGGACACGGAGGTCAGTCCTTCCCCGGAGATGAGTTCGCCAGACCAGTCTGGCGGCGAGGTGTCGCCGTCGGGAGATGATGATCCATCGTTAGCTCCGCCTTCCTTTCAGCTAACGGGGGATGTGCTCGGGTTGACGATTCTGGTTGATTTTTCGGATGATGTGGGAACGATCGCGCAGAAAGATGTGGATGACTATTGCAACAAGCCCGGGTTCAATTTATGGAGCAACAAAGGATCCATCTATGATTATTTCTATATCCAGTCCGCGACTCGGTTACGCTACAACAACAACGTGACCTATTACGTCCGGATGCCTTATCCCAAGAGTTATTACAACGACACATCCCTGGACTCGGGATTATGCGGGCGCAAGCTGCTGCGTGACGCCCTGGATGTGCTGATTGCGGATGGGTATGACTTCTCGCCGTTGACCACCAAGAGTGGCGGATACATCCGCGCCGTTAATATCTACTTTGCCGGTGGGAACAGTGGCGTCTGGGCGAAGGGGCTCTGGCCACACCGCTGGGTATTGAGTCCCGCCAAGGCGGTTGGTGGCGGGAAGTATGTCTATGACTACCAGATCACGAACATGGGCAACTCGCTTACCATCGGTACGTTCTGCCATGAGAATGGGCACATGCTGCTTGGCTATCCAGACTATTATGATTATGCCAACGACGGCACGGCTTCCAGGGGGATGGGTAGTTATACCCTGATGGCCTATTCTGGTTTGAGCACCAACCCTCATAACATCCACGGGTATCTCAAGTGGCATTCCGGCTGGATCGATGCCATCGAGCTTTACGGCGCTGCCACGCCGCAGCGCTTAGCGGTGCGGGTTGATAGTGATACCATCTACAAATACACAAATCCCTTGAACAGCAAAGAATACTACATGTTTGAGAACCGGGCCAAATTCGGCTGGGAGGCGAACGGAAACCTACCTGATACGGGGCTTTTCATCACGCATAATGACGAGGCAGGGTCACGGGATA
>JBLRXB010000279.1:0-1900 GCA_047920915.1 Kiritimatiellia bacterium | reverse complement strand
GATCAACTCCTTGCAAGCGGCCATTACAAGACTCGGACTCAATGCGGTGAACAATCTGGCAACATCTATCGGTGTGATCAAAATGCTGGAGGATTTTGACGCACAAGGGTTTGACCACAAGGGGTTTTGCGAACATTCGGTTTGCACGGGAATCGCCATGTGCGTCATCGCCGATATCTGCAAAGATAACCTGAATAATAAATATTCCCCCGATATCTTGCATCTTTCGGGCGTTTTGCATGATGTCGGAAGATTGATTACGCTGCAGTTTTTCCAAAAAGAGGTACAAGAGGCCATTGCGCTTTGCGAGAAACACTCCTTGCCTCTTTTCCTTGCCGAACAGAAAACCATTGGTGTGGACCATGCCGCAGTAGGCGCATGGCTTGCCCAAAAATGGAATATGGATGAAATTCAGCGAGATGTTATCGCGTATCATCACGATCCGCTACTGGGACCATCTAAAAATGCCGAAATCATTCAAATCTGCCATGCCGCCAACTATATTTGCAACCAACAGAAGATTGGCAATGCGGGCGACACCATTTCTCCATTTTTTGACCAGCGTGTTTTTGATGCTTTGGGCCTGACGATCGATGTCATTCCTGAAGTTGTGACACGCATTCGTGACAATGCGGCGCAATCCGAAGTCCTGAAGCTGCTCAAACGTTGACCCCAAAGGTATGGCGCAATCCGCACCGTACACACCGACCAGGGGAGCCACTAGCCCAGCAGATGCATGACCTTCTCGGGCTCCTTGTTGTCGATGCGGTGCCCGATTTCTGCATAGTGGGCCACTCGATCCTGCAGGGTTGCAAACGACATATCGTTCTCAGGGTGGAACATACCGAGTTTGGGCGATGCCGCGGCTAACTTCTCGTGTGCAATCAGCGCCCAGGCGGCATCGGTAAGATGACGAAATTCGGGCTCAAGCAGGATCGGGCAATTGAAATCCTGGCGGGAACTATTGATATCCACCCCACTGATCTCCATCAACGCATTTTCACGGCAAAGCTGCTGCAGCCGCAGCAATTGCGCTTTTGTGTTACGCGGTGGCATGTAGGTGATGGCTTTAAACCCAATGCGTTTCAGCTCAGGCACAAATACATCCAGAAATTCGTCCTCAAACTTTTCGGCTTTCTTGTCACCGGTGGGCGATTCCCCGACATCGCCTAAATAGGCGTACGCGGGAATCGCCCCGATGGCATTCGCAAAATCGACGGCCGCGCATACGTTGACACATTCAGCATACCCGGATTGGATAAAGAAGAGCGGCACCAGGGCCGACTTGAAAACACCAAGCAGATCATATGCATAATGCGGATTATCCATATCCAGCAATAATACCTTGAGCTTCGCGGGAATGGAGATATGCATGTTTTGCTCCACAAAGCGCAGTAATGCCGCCCCCTTGCCGTACACGGCAATCAGTTTCAGCGAAAGGGCATATAAAATATGCCGCTCTGTAATGGAGCCGCCCTCTTCCGCCTGCGAGATTGCCATGACATCGGCATCGAAATCCAGCGTGGGGGCATGCAGGTTACCCAGCACAGTGTTAAGTTTCTCCACTTCCTGTCGGTCCCGGGCAATTCGTGCTGTATGAATCGGTTTCAGGAATGCGGCCACATCGGCAAACCGGTTGCGAGGAATGCCATGGAACGCAATATAACTCACATTGGGCTCATCCGGGTTGTTGGTCTTGCGTCCCTCGACCTGCGTACCATCCATATTTACCCGGATTTCGCAGCCGGCCGTGCAGGCGATATCGACCGCCTTGGCTGCCTCCAGCATTTCCTCGCATCCGGCAACTGAATCATGATCCATGATACCCACGGTTTGCAAGCCAGCTTGAGCCGCCTTGACCGCAACCATCGTGGGACTATAGGGACTGAAGGAATAAATC
>JBLRXB010000278.1:0-1917 GCA_047920915.1 Kiritimatiellia bacterium | reverse complement strand
CCCCTCGGATACGAGCATGCAGCCATTTTTCAGGAGGGACTTAGCGTCTGCGCCCTCGATTTCGTTTTGGGTGGCACTGGGGAATGCACAGTCACAGGGGATGTCCCAGGGTTTTTTGCCGGGCAGGAACTTGGCGCGGAAGTTGTCGGCATATTCCTGGATTCGCCCGCGACGGACATTTTTGAGTTCCATGACCCAGGCCAGTTTTTCGGCATCAATGCCCTCGGGGTCATGGATGCTGCCGGAGGAATCCGAGAGAGTGACGCATTTGCCGCCGAGTTGGTTGACTTTTTCTACGGTATACTGGGCCACATTGCCGGAGCCGGAAACCGCGCAGATTTTGCCATCGAGGCTATCGTTGCGCGTCTTGAGCATTTCCTGGGCAAAGTAGACGGCGCCATAGCCGGTGGCTTCGGGGCGAATGAGCGAGCCACCCCAGCCGAGCCCTTTGCCAGTCAAGACCCCGGTAAACTCGTTGCGGATGCGTTTGTATTGCCCGAACAGATAGCCAATTTCGCGGCCGCCGACGCCAATGTCACCGGCGGGCACGTCGGTTTGGTCGCCAATGTGGCGTTGCAATTCGGTCATGAAGGATTGGCAGAAACGCATAACTTCGGCATCGCTTTTGCCTTTGGGGTCAAAGTCTGCGCCGCCTTTGCCGCCGCCCATGGGCAGGGTGGTTAGTGCGTTTTTGAAGATCTGCTCGAATCCCAGGAATTTCAGGATGCTTTGGTTGACGCTGGGATGGAAGCGCAGGCCGCCCTTGTAGGGGCCGATGGCGCTATTGAATTCGATGCGGAAGCCACGGTTGACATGGACCTGTCCCTTGTCGTCGGACCAAGGCACCCGGAACATGATCTGGCGCTCCGGTTCGCAGATGCGACCGAGGATATTTGCCTCGAGGTATTCGGGGTTTTGCGCGATGACCGGTTCGAGTGATTCGAGCACTTCTTGTACGGCTTGCAGGAATTCGGGTTCGCCGGCATTACGACGGCTAACGCTTTCAAAAACAGATTGTATGACAGACATGCGTGCTCCTTTTTGGTTGACTCGATATTCTTGCAAAGACCTGCTGCAAGGAAAAAAGTGTTTGGATCATCGGCAATCTCTTGCCGGATGGCAAAACAAAAATGCTTCTATGGTGGGTTGGTGGCTATAAAAGTTACGGCAATATTGCCACAATGGAAATGTGCGGTTATCAGTTCATGATTGAGTATTATGCGCAATCAAGTTAAAGTGCCGACATGAAAAAATCATTACCGGATATTGTTGTCGGGGTGCTGCTTGCAGTCGCCGTGTGGATTTTTTATATGGTCACCTTGAGTCGTGGTGCGGCGCCGGGGTCTTCAGCCGGGTTTTTGCTTCATGTGCTCGATTTGTTTCCTCGTGTTACGCCGCAAGCACCGCTCTGGTATGTGGTGGCGCGCGGTCTGGCGGGGGTAAGCGGCCTGCGTGCTGTGCAGGTCTTGAATGGGTTTAGCGCGTTGTGCGGGGCTGTTTCGGTAGGGCTGTTGTATGCGTTGGTGCGCAATGGCATCCAAGTGTATCTGGATACCTATCTTGTGCGTGAGGGGCGTGCGCGGTTTGTTGGTTGTGTGGCGGGGTTCGTGGCGGCCATGGGTTTGGGGCTGAGTGCCCCATTCTGGAGCGTGGCCAATCGCGCACACATGATGACATTCGATATTATGCTGCTGCTGTTTGCTGGATGGCTTCTGGTGTCGTTCATTCGGACGGGGTCGTTTCTGTATGTTGTGTTTTTGACGCTGAGCTATGGCGTATTTGCTGCGGAGTTTGCCACGTTTATTGTGGTGGGCCCGATGTTTGCGCTGGGGGTACTGTATGGGCTATGGCGACATGAAATACTGTTGCCCCGGCGGCTGGGGATTCTCAGCGGATTGTTGCTGATTGGCATTTTGG
>JBLRXB010000277.1:0-1938 GCA_047920915.1 Kiritimatiellia bacterium | reverse complement strand
ACGCTTCATGGACTGATGATGCGCTTTCAACGGGCCAGTCGGGACAGAGCCCGACCCTCCATAAACAAAGTTTCACCCCCGCATCATCCGAGCACACTCGGGGTCGGGGCTAGCCAGTAACCTCATTAGACACGCCCCTCCTGCCTGCCTATTTCACCTTTTCAGCATTTCAACCTTGATCCCAAACCCGCACCATGCTACTTTCAGCCCTCATTATTCAACGCAAGCGCCCATCGTCTATCGGTTAGGACTCCAGGTTTTCATCCTGGCAAGAGGGGTTCGACTCCCCTTGGGCGTGCCATTCATCTACCAACATGTTCTGCAAATCAGAAGCTGCACGTAATCTTTGGAAAGCAATTGGACCCGGCATTCTGGTCGCTTGTGCTGCTGTCGGCGGCTCCCACCTCGTCTGGTCCACACAAGCTGGCGCCATCTATGGCTGGCAACTCGCAGGCCTCATCCTGATGGCCAACCTCTTCAAATTCCCCTTTTTCCTCTACGGACAAAGCTATACCGCCGCCAGTGGCGAAAGCCTCCTCGACGGCTACCGCCGCCTCGGAAAAGCCTACATATACGTCTTTTTACTCATTAACATCCTCACCGGCGTTATCAACATCGCAGGCGTTGCCGTCCTCTCAGGCGCCCTGCTATCCGGATTCGAAATCTTCCCCGGCACCTTTACCGATCAGGCGCTCGCACTACTCTGCATCTGTGTGCTGCTGCTTATCATGGGCCACTACCGCTTGCTGGATTCCATGGCCAAGGTCGTGATCGTCGTGCTCACTTTTACCACCCTGGCTGCGGTCATTCTCGCAATCCGGCAAGGCCCCCAAACCCTGCCCGAATTCAAAGCCCCATCCCCGTGGAAATGGACGGCTTTTCCCTTTCTCGTGTTCCTGTTCGGATGGATGCCCGCCCCCATTGACCTTTCAGCATGGTCCTCGCTCTGGATCTTCAGTCGCCGTAAACAAACCGGACACTTTGCCACCACGCGCGAAACCAAGATCGATTTCTACCTGGGCTACGCCATGGCCGTCATTCTCGCCATGGCCTTTGTCGCATTGGGCAGCCTCGTGATGCATGGTACCGGCGAGGAACTCGCCACCAGCAGTATCGGATTCACAAAACAGTTAATTGGCCTCTATGCCGCAACGATCGGAAGCTGGTCCCGCCCGCTGATTCTCACCGCAGCATTCGTGACCATGTTCAGCACAACACTCACCTGCGTCGATGGCTATCCCCGCTCGCTTGCCGCCTGCTGCAAAATTCTCTACCCCAAGCTGCACTTTTCCAAAACCTATACCCTCTGGATCCTGCTCACCGTTTGCGGTTCGGTCATCAGTGTCAGCTTCTTCACCCGCTCACTGCTACAACACCTGCAGTTCGCCGCAGCCGTCTCTTTCCTGACATCGCCCATTTTGGCGATCGTCAACTTCCGGGTCATGTTCCTTGCGTCAGTTCCCCCGGATAAACGGCCAGGATGGTTCCTGAAACTACTCAGCCTCGCAGGGCTCGTCTTCTTCTTCGGAATGTCGGCCGGATATATTTTCGTCCAGTTCATTAAAAACTGAAACAGACGACCGCAGCAACATACGCAAAAACTTGAGAATGATGCTTGTGGCAGCAAAGAAAATCCCCACAAATATACAACCACAAAGGATACCACCTACAATTGCCAAAACATGGGCCTTTCCAATGGGAAACCATTTACAAAACAATTGTGTCCTAAATTATCTCAGGGTTATGGCTATTACCAGCTATTTATTCGCAAAATACATTTTTTCTCCCCTGCATGCCCTTGCCTCCCAAGCACCGGGACTTGGCCAATCAATGGCGCAATTTGCGCAACCGCGGAAATTCCCGATTCGTGCTTGACCTTCCGTGCCATGCATACCTATATTGTGTGCTGCTTCAGTAACGAGCCTGGCTACCAGTTGG
>JBLRXB010000276.1:0-1955 GCA_047920915.1 Kiritimatiellia bacterium | reverse complement strand
GCGCCACTGCGATGGCGCAGCAGGCGTGCCAGCACGCCCGCTCGGCCACGCATGCGCGGCGGGGCGCCGGCCGGCGCGGCGGCGGCGTCAGCCATAGCTGATCCTCGGATCGATGACGGCATAGAGCATGTCGCGCTCGGCCTGGCGCAGCGGCTCTGCCGCGATTTCTTTGCCGGATCCGCGCAGGAGCGGGATGGAAACCCCGGTGTCGGCGATGATTCCAAGGGATGAAGCCGAGCCTTGCGTTAGTAATTTCACGAGATCGACGGCGAGGCTACCCGTCCAGGCGGCACCGCTCTGGAAGGTGCGGGTGGCACGCAGGGGGGCCGCTGCGGTGATACCGCGAACGGTCTCTTCGCCGCTACGATCTTCCTCGAAGTTCAGTTCCCATTCTGATGCAAAGGCACTGCGAAAGGAGGATTGTTCGAGATCCAGCCCCAAGGCTGCAAGAAAGAGCTGTTCCTTGGCCTGCTGGAACGAGCGGCTATTGCGTGCTGCCACTTGCAGCGCAGTAACGGGTGTCAATGCCAACGGATCGGGCAAGGCAATCGCATTGGTTGCGGTGCCTGGAGCGGGCATGCCAGGAAGATTCTGATCGTGCAACAGGCGTGTGCGTAGCGCTGCGGCAGCCGGACCCGGCGTAATGGTCTCCTCGCGGCCGAATAGGGCGGTCTGGGCATTGGCGATGTTGGCATGGGCCGCCCGGTCGGCCTTCTCGCGGTGCCAGGACGCCGAACGGCATCCTGCAAGTAGCAAAATCAGGATTACAGAAAATTTCATAGTCGAACATTATCACAGACGCGATCAGGATGGTCAAGGGGCGGGTTTCGTTCCGTTTTGTTGCCTTGCACTTGTGTGGGTTGTAACGCATGATAGCGTGAACTCGCCGGGAGTGGATAGCTTTATATATGATTCGGGAGCAGATATGTCTGAGCAAAACCAGCATTTTTATGTAACAACACCCATTTATTATGTGAATGATCAACCGCACATCGGGCATGCATACACAACGATTCTAGCAGATGTGCTGGCGCGGTATCATCGTTTGCTGGGGGTGCCGACGCATTTTCTGACGGGCACGGATGAACATGGGCAGAAAGTGCAGCAGGCGGCCACCCAGCGTGGCGTTTCCCCCAAAGAACATGTGGATACCTACGTCACCCGGTTTACGGATCTGTGGCAGCATCTCTGCGTGACCAATGATGATTTTATTCGCACCACGGAACCCCGCCACACGAAAATTGTGCAGCAGGTATTGACCGACCTGTACGACCGCGATGAGATTTATCGTGCGGAATATGATGGCTGGTACTGTGTGACCTGTGAGCGGTTCTACACCGAAAAGGATTTGGCCGATGGCTTGTGTCCGGAGCCGGGGTGCCACAAGCCGGTCGAGAGAATCACGGAAACAAATTATTTTTTCCGGATGAGCAAGTATCAGGATTGGCTCATTCAATATATTGAGGAACATCCCGCTTTTATTCAACCTGACTTTCGTCGTAATGAAACCTTGGGCTTTTTGCGGAAGCCCTTGACCGATCTCTGTATCTCGCGTCCGAAGACACGCATGTCATGGGGGATCGAGCTGCCCTTTGATCATGATTTTGTGACATATGTGTGGTTTGATGCGTTGTTGAATTATGTGAGTGCGATTGGGTATGGAGAGGATGCGGCGTTGTTCCAGAAGTGGTGGCCGGCGTCGATGCAGCTTATTGGCAAGGATATTCTTACTACCCACACCGTCTATTGGCCGACGATGTTACATGCCATGGGGGTACCGCTGCCGGAAACCGTGTTTGCGCATGGGTGGTGGTTGATCGGTCGCGACAAGATGAGCAAGAGTGCGGGGAATGTCGTAAATCCAATGGCGTTGGCGGAAAACTATGGGGTGGATGCATTCCGGTATTTTCTGATGGCCGAGATGGTGCTGGGGCAGGATGCCAGTTTCACGGAAG
>JBLRXB010000275.1:0-1970 GCA_047920915.1 Kiritimatiellia bacterium | reverse complement strand
CGCATAGCTCTTCAACACGAGCGGCACCTCGCTCCCGAACCAATTCCAGAACCCGCCTCTGACGTTCCGGGGCAAGATTTTTGTGTGATGCTTCCATTTGCATGCACGCACTCATAACAAACATGACCAATCAGAGTCAATCAAAAACAATCAATAACAATCAATAACAATCAATAATAACCATCACGCAACACCCGAAACTCGACACGCGACATGCGACAATGCTAGTCTTGCGTATATGAAAGCAATCATAACCGTGAGAATAGCAGACCAGGAACCGCGCCTGGTTCCGGAAGGTACAGAAGTTCGTGAAGTTCTTCCCCCAGTGCCAGATCCCGCCTATCCCTGGATGGGGGCACTTGTAAACAATGACCTTGTATCGCTAACCTTCCCGCTTGCCGTAAACAGCACCATTCAGCCTTTAAACGCCAAACATCCCGAAGGTTGGCGCATCTACCGGAATTCCTTGTGTTTCCTGCTATGCAAAGCTGTATATGATGTATTGCCGGGAGCGCGCTTCTCGATTGAGCATGCCATCGGCCCGGGCGTCTACTGCGACCTGGAAACAAACGATCTTCCCATGGAAGAAGCTTGCAAAAAAATCCGACAGCATATGCACGAAATGGTAAAGCGCGGATTGCCGATCGAGCGACAGCGCATGGCTTTTACAGAGGCTGTCGAAACGTTTGAAAAAAATGAGGCGATTGAGAAACTGCACCTGCTGCAATATCGTAATCCCCCCCACATCGTCATGTATCGCTGCGAAGAGTACTGCGATCTGGCACATAACCCCGTCACCCCAGACACAAGCCAGCTTGGCTGTTTCGAATTGGTCCCGTATCCCCCCGGCTTCATCCTCCAAATGCCGACATGGCAAGCACCCGACCAGGTACCTCCCTTTCAGGATCAACCCCACCTCTTCCGGATTTTCGAGGAACACAAGAACTGGGGACGCTCCCTCGGCGTAACGACAGCGGGCGATTTGAACCGCATGATCTACAATGGCGACGAGGAACAATTTATATTCACGGCCGAAGCCCTGCATGAAAAAAAGCTGGCTCAAATTGCCGACCGGATCACTGAACGAACCGAGCCCATTCGCGTCATTCTTATTGCGGGTCCCTCCTCTGCCGGCAAAACAACGTTCGCCAAACGCTTGTCGATCCACCTGCGCGTGCACGGCTACAAACCCATCACACTCGGCACCGATGATTATTTTGTCGGCGACGGCAAAAACCCGATCGATGCGAATGGACAACCGGATTTCGAGCATATCGAAGCCGTCGATCTGGAAGGCTTTAACAAAGATCTGCTGGCCCTTATCGACGGCAAAACCATTCCGATCCGCCGCTTTGATTTCGCGACCAAACACCCCGTATTTCAGAAAGAAACGATCCAGCTACATCAGGATCAGGTTCTTTTGATCGAGGGCATCCACGGACTGAATCCGCGCCTGACCGAAATGATCCCCGCCAACCAGAAATTCAAAATCTACGTGAACGCATTTACCCAGCTGAACGTCGATAGCCACAACCGTATATCCACAACAGATAACCGTCTCATCCGCCGCATGGTGCGCGATCATCAATTCCGGGGCCACAGCCCCCTGAAAACCATTTCCATGTGGCCTATGGTCCGGCGCGGCGAACAACGCTGGATCTTCCCCTTCGAACAGGAGGCCGATGCAACCTTCAACTCGGCACTCGACTACGAACTCGCCGTACTCAAGGCTTTTGCCGAACCCCTCTTGATGCAAGTCAAACCCTTTCACCCGGAATACGCAGAGTCCCGCCGCCTCACCGAGTTTCTCATGAATTTCATCCCCATCCAGGAAGATCTCGTCCCCAAGGACTCCCTCCTGCGGGAGTACATCGGCGGCAGCGCCCTGCGCTACTAGCCAGTAACTTCATATTCAGACCGCAGACTATAGACCACAGACCGCAGACTTTTTTGTCACCGAACGATTGTAT
>JBLRXB010000274.1:0-1980 GCA_047920915.1 Kiritimatiellia bacterium | reverse complement strand
GCAACGGCAGCAGCAGAAAACGTCCTGCGCACCGTCACAGCACCGCAACTGACGGGCAAATGCCAGTACCCCCGACGCACAATCCAGACAATCCGCACTTGACAAAAACAAATAAAAAATATTTTATAAAGCATATGAAAAGATTTTCGAAAATCAAAAATGCCCTTTCAGAAAGAAAAGAGCACATATTAGTGATGCTGGCCGATGCACCCGAGATCACAATCACGGAGCTGGCACAAGTTTTGGATGTGTCCGTTGTTACCATTCGAAACGATCTTGCTGCTCTTGAAGAAGACGGTCTACTGCTGCGAGGGCACGGTGGTGCCATACCGGCATTCCACCCGGCAATTCTACAACGGATGCGAACAGCACGAGAAGCAAAAATAGAGATAGCCAGAGCCGCCGCCGCACATATATCTGACGGCGACACCATCATGATTGCCGCCGGAACCACCACGGCACTCATACCGCGCTTTCTGCGCGGCAAGCGTCAAGTACACATTGTGACCAACAACACGCTCCTCTTTCCTTATATACGCACCAACCCGCAATTGATTGTCACAATTGTGGGCGGTAGCTTCCGGCCCTCCGAGGAATCGCTTACCGGCCCCTTGACCATGGAAACCGTAAAGCGATTTCGCGTACAGCGAGCCTTCATCGGAGTAGATGGCATTGATCCACTCCAAGGTGTTTTCGCCAATAGCGTTGAAAGTGGTGATTTCGTGCGCCAGATGGCAGCCCATGCAAGCGAAACGATTGTTCTGGCCGATGCCGCCAAATTTAACACCCCTGGATTCGTGCAGATCCTGCCGTTGAGCGAAATCGACTATCTCATTACGGACGCAGCCTTATCGCCCACAGTTGAAGGCATACTGATCGAACAAAACGAAAAACTGCAAAAAGTAACAATAAGGAGAACGAGCAAATGACAGAACTTGAAATCGCCCCCCTACTTAGAGGATGCACCTTCGATGGCCAGAAGGGCGCAATTGTCGTGCACGCCAAGGATTGCGAGCAGGCTGATGTACACTGCAGCGCAACCGAATTGATGGAAAAAGTGAAACCGGGAATCCGGTCTGTTCACGTGGAAGGAATCGGAACGTTTCGTCTGGGCGAGGATTACGACGATGCCATCCAAGGCACCAGTCAGGCTCCGAAGGCAAAAGGACGTGGAGCCGTTGTCCACAACAAGGTATGCGTCGTTACCGGAGGTGCCCAAGGATTCGGAGAGGGCATTGTGAAAGAGCTGGTTTCCTATGGCGCCATTGTTTGGATTGCCGATCTGAATCTGCCAGGGGCAGAAGTGCTGGCACAGCAATGCAATCAATCTGCTGGCCGGACCGTTGCATTTGCGGTGCCGGTAAATGTAACCGACGAAGCATCGGTACAAGACATGGTTGCACAAATCGTCCGCACCTGTGGCGGCATCGATCTCTTTATCTCCAATGCGGGCGTGTTAAAGGCAGGCAGCGTCAAATCTCTTTCGGCATCTGACTTTCGCTTTGTAACCGAAGTGAACTACACAGGATTCTTTTTGTGCACGAAGCATGTGGCTCCCATTATGGAAGCCATGAATAAACCCACCGGAAAATACTTTACGGACATCATCAGCATCAGCTCGAAATCGGCACTGGAGGGATCCAACAAAAACGGTGCCTACGCTGGATCCAAGTTTGGCTCGGTCGGCCTCGTCCAGAGTTTTGCCAAAGAATTGATCGCGGACAACACCAAGGTCAACACCATCTGCCCCGGAAATTTCTTTGATGGTCCGCTATGGAGCGACCCCGAAAAGGGGCTTTTCGTGCAGTACTTGCAAACAGGAAAAGTTCCCGGCGCAAAGAGCCTCGCAGATGTACGCCATTACTACGAAAATCAAATCCCCATGGGCCGCGGTTGCTTCCCCGCCGATGTAGTACGCGCCATCTTTTACGTAATCGAACAGGTCTACGAAACCGGACAGGCTGTTCCGGTCACTGGTGG
>JBLRXB010000273.1:0-1988 GCA_047920915.1 Kiritimatiellia bacterium | reverse complement strand
CGGGCGGGCCAGGCTGGAGCCTGGCGTTCCCAGGTGGGTCAACGCGGAGAGCGAAAAAAGGATGCTCGGCACCCGATGCCGTGGTTATCAAGATAATTGCTGAAAAATGTGCTGTGCTATCGACAATTTGCGGGTGGTTGGTAGTATGTGGCGTTTGTGGTAGAAACCCTAGGTTTTGTAAGAGGAGCTGATAGATATGCATACTCAATCTTTGATCGAATTGCCGGAATGGCGTCAGTTGCAGCAACAAGCTGCCGCGTTGAAACATGTGTCATTACGTGCGCTTTTTGCGGACCAGCCGACGCGTGTGGACGAGATGTCGCTTTCGGCTTGCGGGCTTTTTCTGGATTACGCCAAAAATCTGATTGATGCGCCGACGCTGGATTTGTTGCTGCAATTGGCGGAGCGTCGCGGTGTGAAGCAGGCTGCGGAACGGATGTTTTGCGGAGCGCGCATCAACGAGACCGAGAATCGGGCGGTTTTGCATACGGCCTTGCGCGAGCGGCGGGATGTTGCCATCACTGTGGATGGCGAAGATGTGCTGCCGGCAGTGCGCGCGGTTTTGGAGCAAATGGGAACGTTTACGGAACTGGTGCGTTCGGGGGCGTGGAAGGGTTTCACGGGTAAACGCATCCGTACTGTGATTAATATCGGGATTGGTGGTTCTGACTTGGGGCCAGCCATGGCCTATGAAGCACTCAAGCCCTATTCGCAGCGTGATTTGCATGTGCGGTTTGTTTCGAATGTAGACGGCACGCATTTGTGTGAAGCGCTACAGGGATTGGATCCGGCCGAAACGCTCTTTGTGGTGGTCTCGAAGACGTTTACGACGCAGGAAACCATGACGAATGCCGAGAGTGCCCGCACCTGGTTGCTGGATAGCCTTGGGGATGCGGCTGCGGTGGCACGTCACTTTGTGGCGGTTTCCACCAATACGGCGGCCGTTTCGGCCTTTGGTATTGATCCGGCCAACATGTTTGTTTTCTGGGATTGGGTGGGCGGTCGCTACTCGATGTGCTCGGCCGTGGGCCTGACATTGATGCTGGCGATCGGAAGAGACAACTTCGGTCGGATGCTGGATGGATTTCATGCGATGGACCGGCATTTTGCCGAAGCCCCCTTGGCGGAGAATATGCCTGTGATCCTGGCTGTACTCGGGATCTGGTATAACAATTTCCTGGGGGCGCAGACGCATGCGGTTTTGCCGTATGACCAGTATTTGTCACGTTTTGCGGCGCACTTGCAGCAGATGGATATGGAGAGTAATGGCAAGTATGTGAATCAGGCTGGTGTGAGCGTTGGGTGGCAAACCGGTCCGGTGATCTGGGGGGAACCGGGTACGAATGGTCAGCATGCATTTTACCAGTTGATCCATCAGGGCACGAAGTTGATCCCGGCTGACTTTATCGGGTTTTGCAAGAGTCAGAACCCGATCGGGGATCACCACGAAAAATTGCTGGCGAATTTTCTGGCGCAGACAGAGGCGTTGGCCTTCGGGAAGACACGGGCAGAGGTTGAGCGTGAGGGTGTGCAGGGTCCCTTGGTGCCGCATAAGGTATTTTTGGGAAATCGGCCCACCAACACGATTCTGGCCGACCTGCTCACGCCGGAGATTCTTGGTGCCCTGACAGCCCTGTATGAGCACAAGGTTTTTGTGCAGGGGGTTATCTGGGATGTGTTCTCGTTTGATCAGTGGGGCGTTGAGCTTGGGAAGGTACTGGCGGGCAAGATCCTGCCCGAGTTGCAGGCCGCAGACGAGCCCGCGTTGGCGCATGATGCCTCGACGAATGGATTGATCCGGCGGATCCGGGCGGGGCGGAAGGACTGAGGCTGCAGGTCGGAAGACGGAAGGCAGGGCTGAGGGATGAGACCTGAAAGCTGAAGGCTGAGGATTCGCCTTCGTTCCTCTACGCGTGGCTTCAGTCTTCCGTCTGTGGTCTTTCCCGTTCCGTTGTTGGTTAGCGGCGGCCCTAGGGGTGCTCAGTTGA
>JBLRXB010000272.1:0-2001 GCA_047920915.1 Kiritimatiellia bacterium | reverse complement strand
GTGGATTGCAGCACCCAAATGCGATCGGGTTGGACACGGGGTGTGTCTACGGTGGCATGCTGACGGCATTGGTGTTGCCGGATCGTCGATTTGTGCGCGTCAGGGCGCGGGAATGCTATTGCCTAGTTCGTCCGTAATGGGCGACCCCAAATAGTAGTGAATGTTGTGAATCAGCATTTCTTCGTCGATCGGCTTGATCAAGTAACCGCTTACCCCTAGGGAAAACATCGTGTTGATCAGCTCGCGGCTTACGAAGCCGGTAATGAGCAATACCTTGGTTTTGTTCTTTATTCTGATATTTTGCATGAACCATTTGCCGTCATGTTCGGGCATGGCAAAGTCAAGTAGAATCAGGTCAAAATGTTGTTTGCCAAGATGTTCGTTGGCCTCTTCCGCCGTACGGGCACATTGTACTTTGAACGAGTTCGCTTCGAGGGTATGTGTGAGAGATTGCCGGATGCAAGGATCATCATCAAGAATCAGTACTGAGGGCATGACTAGCCTCCTGCTTAGTCGGTCGTTTTTAAAGCTCTTGGTTTCAAATATATGGACATTACCGTGGATGTGTCGAGTATTTTTCACGTCAGATACCGGATGAGCAATTTAATGCGTTGGAGGGCGTCCTGTTTTTCTTTTGCGATCCGCACGGGGCCGCAACACCAGGATTTGCAGAGTAGCCGAATTGCCTGCTTACGATCACCTCGATTATAGGCCATCCATGATGCGGCCGTGCATTGCTCGGCTTTGGCGCGGTGGCGTTCGTGTCGATAGGGAAACAGCACACCTTGCGGGGAAAATGCCTTATCCAATACGCGGAGTACTTCCGGCAAAAAAGTGCGTTCGTCCATGCTCAGGCTGCCGACAGTGGTGCGATAGCGTGAAACAATTGCCGGCAGAAAGAGGCTGGGTCCGGCGGCGACGATGCGTAACCATAAATCATAATCTTCGGGGCCGCGGAATTGGGTGTCGAATCCGCCACAGGCCGTGACGACCTCCCTGCGCACCAAAACGGTTGACGTGGCAACAGGGTTATGTGCCAGCATTTCACGTAGTGTCAACCGCTGGGGTTCAGGGATAGGCTTGCGGGAAACATTTGCGGCATCCGAATGGCTGATGTCGAGGTCGGTTGTTTGCGCGCAAATGAAGATTGCGGCGGGATTTTCCTGAAGAACGGTTGCTTGTGTCTCGAGGTGCCACGGGAGCCAAGCGTCGTCGGCATCGAGAAAAGCAATCCATGCGCCGGTTGCGGCGTGGATGCCTGCATTTCGGGCGGCAGCAGGACCTCCGTTTTGGGACAATGCGATAAGGTTGGCCTGATTTTCGTGTCGGCTGTTCCAGTGGTGGATTTGTTCGATGGTGTCATCGGCTGAGTGATCATCGACCACCACAATTTGGTGGGCGGGCAAGGATTGCGCGAGGATTGAGTCCAGGCATGTGCGAATGGTGCGTGCGGATTGGTAGGCGGGGACCACTACGCTAATCTTGCAGGAGGAGATGTCGATATCTTTCATGGTTTTTGGAGCACCTTTTGGTAATAGTCGATATAACCGGGGATAACGGTACCGGTCGCAAAGGTTTGCTGGGCATGTTCGCGTGCCTGTTTTCCCAAGCTGGCCAGAGTGTGTCCGGATTCATGCTGCATGGCTGCGGCGAGGGTTCCTTGCGTGCCCATATCGATACAGCAGCCCCCGGGGCCAACCATCCAGGCCAACACCGGATGTTGGTGTGCAAAGACCGGTAAGCCTGTGCTGATAGCCTCCAGGATAGCGATGGGCATCATTTCAAACAAGGAGGGCAGCACAAAAGCATCCAGGGTGCGCAATAAGTCTGGCATACTTGCATGCGGGTGGTTGACGGCGAAGGTGATTTTATGGGGGCATAGTTGTTTTGCCATTTGTATCAGTGCATCGGTCTCCGATTGTCTGGAACCTGCGATAACGAGGTGCAAGCTTGGGTTATGCGCGGCAGCAGCGGCAAATTCGCGGATAAGCCAATCGATCC
>JBLRXB010000271.1:0-2006 GCA_047920915.1 Kiritimatiellia bacterium | reverse complement strand
CATTCGATTCACAATTTTGAGATAATCCTTGGCCAGCATCCGGATGCCATCCTCATCATCCGAATACCGTTTTATACAGAGATTACAGGTTGCGCAATCACGCTCGTAGCAGTTGCGGTGTACACGCGCCGGGTACATCTTGCGAAACGCCTCATAGCATTCATCCGTACAGAAGCAATAGCGCTCCTGACTGGACCCGAACGCCACTTGCGCCATATGGAAACCATCCTTCTCCGGATTCGCCTCCTGATTACACCAGGCACAGAGCAAACTCATCCGATCCAAAACCTGGCGATGGCGCGCCCCCAATTCGAGATCATCCCACAGGTATTCGATCCAATTGACCGAACGCGTCGGGATCTTGGCCTGCACCACATCATTCAGCACGACCAACACGACGCCGGTCTTCATAACATAGCAGCGCTCCCCTTCCACCGGGGCGGCCCCGCCATGCAAATGAATCCGGACACTCCCCTGCCGCGGTACCTCAAAGGTATGCCAACCGCAATGGTCACACACCGAGGCAAACAAATGCTGGCGCACATGATGTCCACAGTCCGGACAGCGCCCCATACGAATCGCATGCATGCGCTGGAGGGAATCCTCCGCCGCCGTCTGGATCACCTTACGCGCCTTGCGTTGTACCTTCTCCTCACTGCCTGCACTTTGGGCACTTACGATCCGTAAATCGTGATCATACTGCTCAATCTCGTCCTCCAGCATCAGGGGACCCGTCAAATCACCATCCGAATCAAGCGCGGGACGCGACTTGCGCCAACGCCACAAAACCGAAAAATCCATCATAACGAAAACCTCCACTTCAAGCGTAGTAACTTTGCGCGCTTCCCTACTGCTTGCAAGCCTATTCGCCCGCGCGAGCATGATTTTTTGCGATGGGCGCACACCCGCGCAAATAGGGATTGCCAGCGTCAGCAGAATCCCATAGTATGTAAATTCTCACAGAAACATTGTAGCAATTATCCTTTCTGACAAAGTAGTTGCGCACCGTGAAATGCCAAAATATGCCACTATCCTCTCATACACGTACGAGTATCACCCTCTTGACACTTGGACTTTTCCTGCTCGGAACAGGCTGCCGAACCTTCAGCAGGCAAGAGAATGCTGCCCCCCCCATCGAAACGGATACACCCGCAAGCACGGAACAGAGCACAAGGGAAGCAGCAGACAGCTGGTCTCCGCTGGTCATCCGGCCCGGCAGCCAGCTCAACATCCATGTATACGTTTCCGGCCAACGCGAGATTGACGCCAACAGCGTCAGGGTATCGGATGCAGGCACAATAACCCTGCCCCTGATCGGTACCATCCGTGTCGCGGGGCGCCCTTTGCGTACAGCGTCTCAGATTATCGAGGCACTATACGGTAACTACTTTGTGGAACCACAAGTCACAATGGACTTTATTCGGGACGACGACAGCGATGCTTTCCCCTGGGGGTTCGTAACGGTTCTGGGGCGCGTAAAAAGACAGGGACGGGTGCCCATTCCCCCTACGCGCGATTTAACTGTCTCCAGCGCCATTCAGCAAGCCGGCGGGTTTGATACCAGCGCCAGGGTTACCGCCATTCGCGTCACGCGCAAACGAGACGACGGCAACACGCAAACCTTCGATGTAAACATGCGCAATGTCGGGCGCCGCGGACGCACGGATGAGGATATCCTGCTATTCCCCAACGATGTCGTCTTCGTTCCTGAAATGCTTTTTTAACGGATGCGCAGGAATCCCCCAGAACCAGCCGTGCGATCGGGCCATCCCACTTCTTATTTATGTTGACTTTATGTAGAGTTTTCGAAAAAGTTCTGCTGACTATATGGAGGAGTTTGATCGCCCTAAGCTTGCCACCGCTAAAAACGGTGTAAACATACATACGGCAATCCGGATACAGGAGAGCAACACGAAAGGATACACTATGCATCACCGCACAACAGGAACCGCCATTGCACTCGCCGCGCTTTCGATGGCAGGTAGCGTACTCGGGCAACGCGCAGC
>JBLRXB010000270.1:0-2050 GCA_047920915.1 Kiritimatiellia bacterium | reverse complement strand
TCCTCTCTCCCATGAAGCACTCAACCGTGTGCATCTGCCCATAGGCAGAGGAAGGCGTTTGCCCTGAAGAAATGCATAGGTGCCCAGGGGAGAGGGGCGGGAAGCATAGGTCCGCCCAACTTTGGAGAATCCAAATGGAAAACGTAGTAACCCGTGAACTCGTTCCCGAAGCCCGGCGATCCGATCACGTCGGCCAGCTGTTCGGCCTGCACTTCCCGATGCAGCTCGAGCCGTTCATCTACAGCATCACCGAGCAACTCTCCGCGGATTACAAGGGCGGCTATTGGCTTTTCTACGCGCTCAGCAACGGCGGGTTCTACATGGCGCCGGACAGCGAGAAGACTTTCGCGGTGTCATGCGAGAACTACTACCAGGGCACGCTCTCAGCCGACGCCCTGGGGATCGTCGCGTGCTTGTATGCCTTCAGTCACCTGAGCTTCAGCTGCAATGAGCAGATCGGCCGGATGTACGCACGGCATTACCATTTGTTGCGGGAATACATGTGCGAACACCCGGAATTGGCGGGCATATTGGGTGCAATTGACTAGCGAGCGTGCGAGGGGCTGGGATCCTGGGATGCTGGAAAACTGGAATGCTGCGCCCGTGGCCACCGTCTCAAAATTCCAGAATTCAAGGTTCCCAGTTCCTCAGGCGACTAGAGGGTCCAGTTCTGCCAAGCATCCATCCACTTCTTGCTCAGTTCAACGTTCGGCGGCCCCACATGCAACGCCGGAAACTCCCTGTTCCGGAGCCCCATCTGAATGCGCTCACGTTGGCCGTCTACTGTTTTCCTGACCGCATCCCGCGCTTGTCGCCCGGTGAGTAGGAACACCTCATAGGTGCCTTTCTGCTTTATCCACCTGAGCAAGATATAAATGTCGTGATTGCCGGCTCGGATCTTCTCTGGTGCCGGCATGGGGAAGAAATTGACACGCTTCGAGGATGTCTTTACCTGTATGTTTGCGTGCCTGGTGCCCTCCGGATTGACCGCAACGATATCGTACGCAGCGGTGTTCTTGACCGTGGGCAGCGCAACGATTCTCCTACGTGACAACTCCGAAACGACAAAATGAACACCGGCGATGCCAGTTAGATTTTTGTCCGTCATGGCCTTACTTTCCTTGGGGTACTTAGCACGTCAAAAGCCTTCTGTGGCCGCTCCCAATACTGCATTCATCGGATCCTTGCAGTTATCACGCGAAAACAACTTGAACGTCGACAAGTGCGGCAGATAAAGGAGTCGCATCACCTGGCCAGAAGACTCATAGGTATCGATATCAATCTCCATGTCGCCCCATCCAGATGGGAGGGATTGGGTGTTTCTCTGGATACCGTTCAGTTCATGATGGAGCAGTATCCGTAGTTCGCTTTGCACCTTTCTGCCCAGACAGATGACCAGCCTTGGCCTGACGTGACGTAACAATCGACCCCAGACAAGGCGACCCACCGCAATCCCTTCTTCTTGGTGAGGGAGGTCTTCGAATCGGGGCGATCGAAATGGAATGTAATGGCCGATCAGCGATCTCTCCATAAGTCCTTCGGAGCCCGCCTGAAAGCCCATCTGATTCGCCAAGCCTTGAAATAGCTTTTGCACCTGAACCTGCAGAGGTGCCTGTCCTGGTGGCTTACCACGCCAGCGCTCAACGAGATAGGACGGGCCGTTTTCGCAGCTTGCCGTTGGATGGTCCACGGGGATCTGATTACCGCCTGGGTTCAGGGTCACGAATGCGATCTTTACTTGCCCCTCAAGGACTGCCCTCGAAACGCTAAGGAACCGCCAGCCGAGGTCGTACCCCAGCTGATCATATGCGCGCTCGATTTCCTCGACGCACCCATCAAAAATCGGCATCTTGGACATTCCCATTGCACTGACGCGATCCAGATCGCGATGAATTGGGAGCAAATGCAAACACGAAAGGCGTTACCATCAAGGCGGGTTGGCACCAGGGTTTCCTCTCCGAGCGTGCCGCATTGAGGCCGAATAGACAATGAACAAGCACACTGAGTACTCATCATTCCGCGAGAAGCTTGTTGAGCATCTCTTTGTAGG
>JBLRXB010000269.1:0-2058 GCA_047920915.1 Kiritimatiellia bacterium | reverse complement strand
CGGGTTCTGCATGAAGGACAACGTGCCGCTACCGGCCAGCAGGCACAGATAGCTGACAATAGCGGTTTCGCGCCAGCATCCTCTGAGGCAGATGCGGCTCTTGAGTGCCATGCAGTCCTTGAAGATGTGCAGTCCATTGATTTCGCGTTCATAGAAAAGCAGTTCGCATAGATAGCCCAAATCATATTGTCCGCCGCCAACGCGTTTCGGGCGCTGGGCACCTTTAATGGTTGTGCTGATTTTGCCGTGGTCGGCGGTGAGCCAGGTGACAATCTGGGACGTGCCACCAAATGCGGAAATCCGTATGGGGATGGCTTCGGTTTTGGCAATCATGTCATCGCCTTCCCGGCTGGCGTAACGCCGACTTGGTCGCAGACGTTCCGGATTGGGCAGGTATGACAGGCGGGCTTACGCGGGGTGCAGAGGGTTTGGCCAAAAGCAACCACGTAGCGGTTCCAACCTTTCCAATAGCGCTTGGGTAAGCACGCCCGCAGCGCCATTTCGGTTTCGTGCGGCGTTTTGGTTTGCACAAGCCCCAGTCGGTTGCAGATGCGGTGCACATGAATGTCTACGCAGATACCGTAGTTATCAAAAGCAGCCGTCACCACGAGATTTGCGGTTTTCCGGCCGACCCCCGGCAGTTTGCACAGTTCCTCGACGGTGTCTGGCACGACACTGTTGTACTGATCCAGCAGTGCCTGCGCCAGTGCCTTGAGATGTCTGGCCTTGGTGCGATAGAATCCAACAGGAAAAATCCATTCGGCAATCGCGGTTTCCGCAGCTTTCGCGAGATCTTCCGGAGCCGCGATATGGGTAAACAAGCGTTGCACCGCAAGGGTGGTCGTTTCATCCTTTGTGCGTGCGCTGAGGACGGTTGCCACCAGAATGCGGAATGGGCTGCCTGCCTGCACGCGCATGAATTCGATTACGGGGGCATGCTGCGCGCGGGCGTAGTGTTCCTTGAGCTTGCGGTTGACCAGCGGGATATTCGAGACCTTCATACCGGGGTTTCCTACGGGGCCAATTCTGCCAGTATTTGTTCGGCTGCCAGGCCGGGGTTGGAGGCTTCGAGGATGGGACGTCCAACTACAATATAGGAGGATCCGTCGGCGGCCGCCATGGCGGGGGTAGCAATCCGTTTCTGGTCGCCAGCTTCGGCACCCGCGGGGCGGATGCCGGGTGTAATCAAAATGGGTTCTTGGCCGAGTGTTTCTCGAAAGCTGCGTGTTTCGAGCGGGGAGCATACCAGTCCGGGAACACCGCTATCAATTGCCAGTTTGCCCAAGGCCAGGATGTGCTCGCGTAACGCCCGTTGTACGCCAATGGAAGCGAGATCACTCTGGTCCAGGCTTGTCAGCACGGTGACGGCCACGATATTGAGGCGATCTTTCGCCGCTTCGGTGGCCGCTTCGAGCATGGCGCGTCCCCCGCAGGCATGCACGGTAAGCAGATCGACCCCCAGGGTGGTGGCACTTTCAACCGAGCGGGCAACCGTGCGTGGGATGTCGTGCAATTTGAGATCAAGGAAAACCTGCTTGCCGGCATCTTTGAGGTAGGTGAGTGCGGCCGGGCCGGCCGCTGTATACAGTTCAAGCCCGACCTTGTAAAAAGAGACCTCTGCCGGCAGTTTTTTAACAACATCCGGAATCTGGTTGGCATTTGGTACATCCAGTGCAACGATCAATCCTGTAGCCATAGAGAAAGTCCTTTCATTTGTTGGTTGGCGCATTCTATGGATTCTGGTGTCGGGTGTCGAGTGTCGGGGAGGAGAAATTACAGGTTGGTTTGGGCACTTGGGCGGCCAAGATGATGCATGTTGAAACTTTTTACACTTACTCGCCACCCTTTCTCGGATACACTTAATCGACTCGCTTTCAACGGATTGGGCGCTTCGGTTAAGCGGGCTTGCCCTGCGTAGCCTTCGGCGAAGTGGGGTCGGGTAAGAGTCGAAAACAATGAAGTTACAGACTAGTCCCGACCCTGGGAGGCCCAGATGATGCATGTTGAAACTTGGGGAGTGTGTGGGTGTGTGAGGGGGAACGTTGTTCGCATTTGTCC
>JBLRXB010000268.1:0-2062 GCA_047920915.1 Kiritimatiellia bacterium | reverse complement strand
GGTCCACGGCCTGGAGGCCGAGGCTACGGGGGAGGATGCTTGGCGTTACGGTACTGGCGGGGTGACATACCGTACAGGCAAAGGAAGCTGCGGTTGAGGTTGGCGATCGTGCGGAATCCGCAGCGGGCCGCCAGTTTCCCGATGGGCTCATCCGTGCTGCGAAGCAAGTCCACAAATACCTGCAGGCGCTTGCGAACCAGCTTCTCATTGACGCCGCGCTGCAGATGCTGCCGGAACAGGCGCTCGAGCTTGTAACGCGGCAGCCCCACCTCCCGCGCCACATCATCCACGGATATGTCCAGATCATAATGGGTCCAGAGAAACCGCAAGGCTTTTGCCACCAGCGGTTCCTGCACCGCCAGCATGTCCGTGCTCGCGCGCGCCACCACACGCACGGGCGGCACGCGAATGGTGGTCTCCGGCAGCGTCTCCCCGGCCATCAGCCGCTCCAGCATCCCGACCGCATGCTGCACCATCCGCTCATCATCCAGGGCAATCGACGATAAATGCGGCATGCAGCAATTGACGACTTCCGCATGATCGCCAATTCCCAGAATGGCCACTTGATCCGGGACGGCATACCCCGCCTCGGTACACATATAGACCAGCTCGGCCGCCCAATGATCCCCAATACCCAACAGGCCCAGCGGCATCGGTACCGCCTGCAACCATTCCCTGATGCAGGCCTTGTGGCGGTCGTAATGATCCCGGTATTTCGTCTCCGGCAAAACCATCAGCCGCAGCAGATGGCATTGGCCACCCAAAGACTCCGCATGACCCCTGAAAGCCTCGTACAGGGGTTCGAAATGCCCCCACGGGGCGCGCCCGATGAACCCGACATGCCGGAAACCGCGCTCGGCAAAATGGGCCGCCGCCAAGGCGGCCACCGCATCCCAGTCGGGGATCACCACCGGCATCTTGCGGTCGTAAGGACTCGCGAAGCGCCCCAGCCGCACCACGGGCTTGCCCAGCCGCAACAGGGGGGCCACAATCTCATTCTCAGGCGAACCATTAACAATGGCCCCCTTGATCCGATCCGTATCCGGCATGTGACCGCGCCGAAACGCCAGATCAACCAGATGCCACCCCTTTTTCTCAGCTGCCGCCAAAACAGCTTCCTGCCCCTTGTAATTGTCCTCCAGCGACACGACCACCACCGGATGCGGCGACCGTCGACGCACTATCTCCGCCTGCCGCGTGCTCTCCGGCAACCGATTCGTCTGCTCATTACTTTTCACTATGCTCATATCCAAAAAAACCGGGGACGTCCTTTGTTAATACCTAACAATCAGGTCTTTACATATTAATAACCACATTGCCAAGAGAAAATACTGGCGATATTCACAACCGGCACCACTCCGCAAAATACGGGGACGTTCTTTATAAGCCATTTTATATCAATACTTTATATATTAATTCCCACAGCTATAGATATGGACGACCGCATTTGACGCGCTGACGACCATGATCCATCTTCAAACCATTTGCAAACGCTGTGCTACCAATCGCTCTTTCACCTTCCACGCTACGGATAATGGCCTCATCCTCATGACCGGATATCAAGGCATCGCTATATGCGTGACGATCAGCCTCCTCGAAAGCGCCAAGGTAGGGGTTCTCGTCCGTTACGCCATCCACAGTGCCCTTTACATAGCAGGATGCACTTGACCAGCGGTAATCCCAAGCGTTGCCGATCAAACCAGCACGAACGGGATTGCGCTCGATATACCTTCCGCAGGAAACAAGATAACTGCCAATCTCGACCGGACGACTTTTAAACCGACCCTGCCAGAAAACCCCGCAACCATCATGCCGGGCATGATGATATTGGGCATAAACCTGCTGAATACCACCGGCGAAGTTACGCAGATCATCATGCACAATTTCGACCAAAATGTGATAATGGTTTGCCATCCAGCACCAGTGGTAAATTTTTGCACCGCACAGCGTCTTGTACTTGGCAACTGTTCGCGTAAAATGCGCACGATCCTTGTCGTCAGAAAAAATACGCTGTCGATTCATTCCACGGTTCATCACGTGGTAACAAAGCGCGCGCTGGTAT
>JBLRXB010000267.1:1690-2100 GCA_047920915.1 Kiritimatiellia bacterium | reverse complement strand
AGCGCGGCCTATCGCATCGTAGATGCGCACGCCACGCATCGGGTACGCCGCTGGTTGTGCCGCAAGCACAAGAAGGCCGGACAGGGAACGCGTGCATTTTCGTACGACTACCTGCACCAGCAGCTCGGGCTAGTATCCCTCAAACAAAGACCTCGGAGGCTGACCTATGCATGAACATGATCTACTCCTGTCCGAGAGCCGGATGCGGGAAAACCGCACGTCCGGTTCGATGAGCGGGGGTGTGGAAACGGAGCTATGGAACGGACTGAGGCACCGGCATCGGGCGAAAGCCGCCGGTAACTGCTACTCCCCGTATCCTGTCGCCACCGCGCCACCCTTCGACTCTACCTTTCGCCCTTATCTCTGGTGCAAATGGTTAGGAAAACAGGGAAGTTACAGCTTAGCCCCGG
>JBLRXB010000267.1:0-1680 GCA_047920915.1 Kiritimatiellia bacterium | reverse complement strand
TAAAGGTTGCTTCTGCATCTCCCCTAATCTTTCCACCTAATCTTTCGCCTTAATCTCTGTCCCTGTAAGCTCCTATCAGTTACCAACGCGTTTTTGCCCGAGGGCCTCGGGTGGCTGGCTAGCCAGTAACTTCATTGTTTGTAGGCTGCTTTCGCCGAAAGCAGCCTCTCGCGTGGAACGTGCATGAACAGCCCGTGAAAAGCCCTTGGGACACTCCACGGACATCACATGCTCCACCCACGCACAGCCGCGCTTTCGGCGAAAGCGGGCTACATTTGACTCTTTCAAGTTCCTCCATGCATGATCCGAGCACGCTCGGGGCCGGGACTAGCCAGCAACTTCATTTTGATGGGGGGGCTCCGCGCTGCGGTGCGGCGGTATTGCGGGTCATTGTGTCGCAGGGAACGGTGGTGGTATTGTGTGACATCTTGACATGTTGGCGGCTGTGTTGTATTACGGTTTCACCATGAAATCTATCTTTCTCGACAAGCTCATAGACCGCATCGACCGGTTGGACCCTGAAAGTCTGCAGACGCATTTCATGCATTTGGCGCGCGAGCGGGGCTTGCTGGAGATGATTTTCCAGGCGATTCAGGAGGGGGTCCTGGTGGTGGATGCCATGGGGCGTCTGAGCTATGCGAATCGTGCCGCGGGGCAAATGCTTGGGTTTCAGCCTGACCATGTTATCGGCAAGCCGGTGACGCGTTTCATGGAGGATTTGGACTGGGATCATATTCTGGATCCGAATTCTGAAGAGTGGTCCCGGTTGATTACGCGTGAGATTGAGTTGCGTTATCCCGAACATCGGATAGTGAATTTTTATGTTGTGCCGTTATCGGGGGAGCATACGCACGATAGTGGTGCAGTGGTTATTTTACGGGACGTTACGCGTGAGCGTTTGCAGGAGGCGTCCGTGTTGCAATCCGAGCGCATGAATGCGGTGCAATTGCTGGCGGCGGGGGTTGCGCACGAGATCGGCAACCCCCTGAATGCTTTGAATATCCACTTGCAGTTACTGGATCGTGATATTCGTGCATTACGCGAGTCGGCGGAGGATCCGTCGCAACAAGCTCGTTTGCTTGAAACCCTCAGCACCGAAATGGGGAGTTTGCACGAGCTGGTTGATATTGCGCGGTCGGAAGTTTCACGTCTGGATCTGATCATCACGCAGTTTTTGCGGGCGATACGTCCGACGCGTCCGAAGTTAGAGGCAGTGCGCATAGAGCGTTTATTGGAAGAGAGTCTGACGTTGTTGCGGCATGAGGTGCGCAATCGGGCGATCCGGATCGATATTGCCGCTCCTGGAGGGTTGCCGGAAATTCGCTTGGATGCCTCACAGATCAAGCAGGTATTTTTTAATATCATCAAGAATGCTTTTCAGGCGATGCCGGATGGTGGGGTATTGCGGATCGAGCTTCGTCATGAGGGGGAGTTTCTTTGTGTGGCGTTCCGGGATACGGGCGTTGGGATTGATGCAACGGAGTTGGGGCGTGTATTTGAGCCGTATCACACGACGAAGTCGACGGGTTCGGGGCTGGGGTTGATGATCGTGCAGCGGATTGTGCAGGATCATGGCGGACACCTTGAGCTGATGAGCAAGCCCGAAGAAGGGACGCAGGTGTCGATTTATTTGCCGTATACGGGGCGTCGGATGCGGCTGCCGGCTCCTGCGGAGAAACA
>JBLRXB010000266.1:0-2138 GCA_047920915.1 Kiritimatiellia bacterium | reverse complement strand
ATTTCTGTGTCTTCTGTGGTTTTAATAATAATTCGCTAAATTAGCGGTTCTCCATTTCAGCATTTCAGTTTTTCAGCGTTTCAGCGTTTTAGCTTTCCCCCCTATGAATAAGTTACTTGTTAATGCATTGTCGGTGACGAACCAGAGTGGTGCGCATGTGCTGCTTGGGCACATGGGGTATCTGCTGGATCAATTACAGAACGATGTCCGGCTGGTGGTCCTCTGCCGTGCGGATATGAATGCCCTGCGTGCACCTTGGGGGGGGCGGGTGGACTGGGTGTTCGCGCCGGTGTCGACGCGCGGCTGGCTGGCGCGTGCCTTGTGGGAACGGCGGCACCTTAGCCGTCTTGTCCGTGACCATAACGTCGACGCCTACTTCACCCCCAGTGGTGTGGCGGCCGCTGCGCTTTCGGTGCCGCAGATCGTCTTTTGCCAGAACCCCTGGGCGCTGGTGCCGGCGGCAAGGCGTTTACGGGATGCCCCGAAAGCCTGGTTGCAGCGAATGGCATACCGTCGCGCCATGCAGGTGGCGGATGCGGTCATCTTCAACTCCCGCTTCATGCAGGAGGCCTATCGCCAAAATGCCGGATGCGAGGAACGGCTGGGTGCGATTGTCTATCAGGCTCCAGGCGATGAGACGCAGTTACATGCCGGCAGTTGGACCGGTATTACGCGCAAGCCAGGACAAATTGTATGTGCTTCTGCGATGGGCCCCCATAAAAATGTTGAAACGGTTATTCGGGCTTTGCATCGGTTACGGTTGTCCGGGTGCAATTCCGCTTCACTGGTTTTGGCTGGAGGGTGGCCGGATCCGGCGTATGAGCGCAGCATTCACGAGATGGTGAAGACCTTGCACCTTGTGGATCATGTTCGCTTTACGGGGTTTATTCCGCGTGAAGATTTGGATCGGCTACTGGCTGAGTCGCAAGTGTTTTGTTTGATGAGTCGTTGTGAATCATTTGGTATTCCCGCGATCGAGGCGCAACTCTTTGGAACGCCCGTGATCAGCTCGAATGTGTGTGCGGTACCGGAGATCTGTGGCGATGGCGGTTGGTTTTATGATCCGGATGATGATGCCGGGGTGGCTGAGGGGCTTGGCCATTTACTGGGCGATGCAGCAACGTGGCAGCGGTTGTCTGATGCGGCACGCAGCAACGCCCGGCGATATTCCTGGGAGCAATGCTCACCAGCGCTGGTTGAGGTCGTTAAAAAGGTTTTGGCAATATGATTCCCATTTCTGTCGTTATTCTTTCTCATAATGAGGCGGTGAATCTGGCGCGGTGTATTGCGGCGGTGAAAGCGTGCGGTGAGGTGGTGGTGCTGGATGATGGGAGCACGGATGACAGCCAGTCGATTGCTCGCTCTTGCGGGGCGCGGGTTGTGGAGCATCCCTATACATCGTTTGCGGATCAGCGCAACTGGGCGATGCAGCATGCCGAGCTGCAGTACGACTGGGTGTTGCATCTGGATGCGGATGAGGTGATGACGCCGGAAGTGATGCGGGAGATTGCGGATCTGCTTTCGAGGTTGGCTGTTGAGAAGGTCGGTTTTCTGCCACGCAAGATGATGCTCGGGGAACGCTGGCTCCGCTTTAGTGCCGATTATCCTGTTTATGTTGCGCGGCTGGTTCACAGGCAGGGACCGCGATTTGTGATGCGGGGGCATGGCGAGGTGATCGATGCGCCACAGGATGCTGCGATCTATCTGCATGAACCGATGTTGCATTTTGCCTGGTCGAAGGGCTGGGAGGACTGGCAAAGACGGCACGAGCGTTATGCCGAGGCTGAAGCACGGCGTCTGCTGGAGGAAGGGGCCGCGTTTGCCTGGCGCGATCTCGTGCAGGGCGATGATGTCCGGCGCAGGCGCGCTTTACGGATGCTTTCGTTTAAACTACCTTTTCGTGATTTACAGCGTTTTGTGTATTCGTATGTTTTGCGCGGTGGATTTCTGGATGGTGTGCCGGGATGGCAGTTTAGCTGGGCGATGGCGCGATATGAGCGGATGATTAGTCGGCGTTTGAAAAGCCTCCGCCTTCGCGCTTCGCGTCTACGGCGGACAAGGAAAAGCTGACATGCTGTGTGCGCCAAGCTAAGCTGAAATTGCTGTTAGGCTCTGCTGTTATGAACCACGGAAGACGC
>JBLRXB010000265.1:0-2151 GCA_047920915.1 Kiritimatiellia bacterium | reverse complement strand
GCAACAACTATACGGTCGAGTTCGACCGCGTCGAAGCCCCCATGGTCTACTACACCATCAGCGTCATCGAAGAATAAACCAGAGGTCGGAGGTATAAGGTCAGAGTCACGTACCCAGATGATCCGGGGAGTAATTGTTTTGGGGCGATCGTGCTGGGTAATCCGAAAAAAGCCCGTAGCCATAATCGCCAACATGGGCACAAGTATGGGTTGGCGGATCTATAGCGCGTTTACGAATTCACGAAAATGAAGGATGCGGCGGCTGTTGTCGCGGTCGAACAGCAGATGCTCGAAGTCGCGATGTTTCTGGTTGAGGTCAACGGCCTGCAGATTGTTATGAATTGCCGCCTTCAACGCCTGCAGATTCGTGACGCCACAGCGGGCGGCCAGAAAAGCATAGTCCGGTTGCGTCTGGGCGAGCAGGAACATGGCATCGTAATAATCGCGGCCCTTTCCCCGATTGAGCAGGGCCGCAAGCTTCATAGCACAAAGCACAGCGTCTGGCGGAACCGGAAAGGCAAAAAACAAGCCACAGCCCTTGATAAACGCCATTTGCGGCGTATAGGCCACGCCCTGATCCTGGGCCTCAAGCTTGAGCAGGAACCGCTCTTCCCGGTGCCCCGTGAGCCCCAGATTGAACAGAAGTTCCGGAAAATACAGACTGCGTCGAAATGCAGTCAACCGGCTATTATCGCGGTCGCGGGCCTCTACCGCGAAACCGCTACGCCGCAGAAAAAGAAGCACCGACTCGGTCATGTCCTCGAATGCCTTTTCATCAAGCAATTTGCAATCGAAATCCAGATCTTCTGAAAACCGGTCAATCCCTTTGACCAGGCGCAAGTTTGTGCCACCGATGAAGATGATGTTCCGCACATCCGCCGTTGTCGCCAGGAAATCGAGCACCTGCAACTGCACGTACTCCTTGAGAATATGCTTTTGAAAGGCAGCATTGCGGGTGAGTGCAGGTGGGTAGAAATTCAGAATCTGTTCGATCGGGATCATAGGGCATATACCTTGGTTAAAAGTTGAGCCCGCCTTTCAAGTGCGGTGCAACAAAAACGCGCAACGAAGGCATCCCATTCTGAACGGTTTACATCCGCGTGCAGCACATTTTCATCCAGCCGTAAATCAGCCATGGCCTCTTCCGTATTGTAGAACGGGTAGAGATAAAGTAGATCGAGCAGCGCTTTTTCGCGGGACGCGAATGCGGTGGATCGACCATCCGCCAGTGGCTGCAGGATATAGCCAAACATCAGATCAGGACGGACACTCTTGTAGGAATACGAACCAAATGCATTGCTGAAATCGGCGGTCTTGCGCGAGGTTACGCTGGTAATCTGCGATACCGACTCCGGAATCAGGCCATAAAAAGCAAGGGCATGGTGCAGGCTGATGTAGGAAGGCTTGTAGATCGCACCGGCAAAGAACGCGGCCATATCCGGATTACCAAGATAGTCAGGAAACGTATACAACCCCCGCCGCAGCCTTAACAGATAGCCTTTGTCCAACCAGCGGCTGAGGTTGTTGCGGTCAAACCCAGGTTGCCAAGCATAAACCTGGTGGACACTAAAACAACCGAGGGCAAATAAATTTGATTTGAATAGATGCCAATTCATAAACATTTCCAATACGCATTAAATATACTGCACATCAGAAACGAAACAAGACTTTTGTACGAAACTACATTGCGGTGACCCAGTATATCCGGCCACACATTTCCATCCTGCAGCATACGCGCAGACTGCGTATTCCGCTCTCGGCGCCCGCTATCGTCCACCGGATTACGAGAGCGGCTGACGAAAAACATCCGCGCAATACACACCAACCAATATGGAGTGCGGTAACGAGCGAAGCGAACTTACCGCTTTGGGATGGCACGGAGTGCCGGGGTCGGCAACAAGTTAGCGAATTGATCGCATTGAAAATGTCAAACGCGCTGACCGAACCCACCCCAATAACAATTCGATAAATTCGATAAATTAGCGGTTAATCCCCACATCAACACATCAACCATCACCCAACTCTCTCATCCGACCTCCGCCCCTCACTCAATCCTGCGCCCTCTTTCCCAGCGCCCGTCTGCAATATAATCCGTGTCCAGATACGAAACGCTCTCAACATGCCCATCCACAAATACCACATTCCCACGGCC
>JBLRXB010000264.1:0-2188 GCA_047920915.1 Kiritimatiellia bacterium | reverse complement strand
AGGCACTTGGTCACCCAAGTGCCGGGGCAAAGCTGTACCGTTATTTACACATGCATCTTGCATGATCTACGATAATCACCTGGCTGAGCCAGGAGTGCATCCAACTCCGCCCAATAGTCCTCGTACACCCCGCGGTTGGTCGTGTCATGCGCAAGTGCCACCGCAGCAGCCCGCCCGACGACCACGCCGACCATGCCGAGCGTGTTCATCACACGGACGGTTCCCAATGCTTCGTGTGTAACCGATAAATCACGGCCCGCCATGAAGAGATTTTCGATGTTTCGCGAATAGAAAGCGCGATACGGAAACAGGTAGCCATTTTCCTGGTCGTGTTTCCCGTGCAGCGGACCGAGGAGATTCGGGCGCTGCGATTCCGCCCAGCGCCCCGTGGCGTCATCCACACGCCCCCCATGATGGGCGCGCGAAATAAACGGGTTATCGGGCATCTCACGCGCATACAACGGCAGCGGATAATGGACATCAATGCCCCATGTTGCCGGGACGCAGGCATCGGGGAATGGTCGCTTGGCGCAAACGTCATCGACATTGACAATCACGTCTCCGAGCAACTGCAGCGTCTCGCGCGTGCCACCGACATAGGCCATCCAGTACATGTCGGCGGTGGCATGGGCACAACCTGATACGTCGAGAGTCGCATAGGCACCATGATTCTTGATTGCATTCCAGGCGCCAAAGGCCGCGCGCAGGTTATGATCCCGAATCGCTTCCAGATCATCCAGGGGATGCTTGTTGAATCCGCTCTCCCAGTGCCAGTCTCCTTTACCGCCCTTTTTCGCCGGTGCCGGTAGTAACGGATGATCGATCTGTGGTCGTGCGGGCTTTCCCTCGATGTTCACATAGCCGCCATCCGTAGGATACGGAAATGCCTTTTCGCGCAACGGTAGCGCCCAGGGTGCTTCCGGAAAACGAACGTTTGCTTTAGTATACTGCCACCGCCAGATGTTTGTCATTCCCATGCGGTCGCCGGGCTCCATCTGGTACTCTGCCCCGGCCTGCAAACCAACTGTTCCGTGCCCGGTGGCATCCACGACGTAGCGCGCCGCCATGCGCCGCCGTACATCCCCTTTGGTGCTCAGCGCCCATAGGGCGGTAATCCTGCTCGATTCCGTCTCAACCGCATACACATGGTGATCGAGATACAAGTCCAGCGTGGGCTCCCCTTCCACGAGGCGCAATCGCTTGGCCTCCGCGTCCTTGTACCACTCCTCGCGCTCTTCGATTGCAGATGCATAGCGCGTCGCGAGAATCTGTTCCTTGACGATGTCACCCAGATGCGGATAGCACCCCGGCGGAAAGTTGCCAGCGGGTGCCACCTGGATTTCGTGCGAGGCATTCCCCCCCAGGCACGACCGGTTCTGAACCAAGGCCACCTTCAAGCCAGCCCGCGCGGCAGCGACCGCGGCCGAGGTTCCGGCAAGACCACCTCCGGCAACCACCAGATCATAGACATGATCCAAGGAATCCTGCACATGCCCGCAGCGACGACGCCATGCATGCATCGGCTCCGAGGAGTTGTCGGGAACGGCGTCCGCATCCTGTGTTAAGAAAATTGCATCGCAGCGCCCATCGAATCCGGTCAGATCGATCAGGGAGAGTTCAAATGCCGGGAATGCCAAATCTACCGCTCCACCGCATTCCCAATTCCACATGCCCTCCCCTGCCCCGAACACGTGATCAAGCTCGCGTGTATCAATCGCCAGCTTGAAGCGCCCTGGCGCTTCCCATGGCCCGGGTACCCAGTTCTTCGTCCGTGCCCAGACAAACCAACGCCCGGTGGACGGCAGCGTAACACGTGTCGTTGCCGGCGCCACAGGTTTTCCAAGTCCGTGCGCCAGCAAGTACGGCGACCCCATGCTGTGGATAAACTGCGTATCCAGCTTCCATCCGCCCAAGTCGTCGAACGACTCCGCCTCTATCAAAATATCATTATTGCTCATCGATTTATGCCTAATGAATGACCACAACAGTCCCTTGGGGCGTCGGAGTGCAGCCGGTCACATCATAGAAAGCCGTCGCTGTGTTACTCATCCAGATTGCGTCCATGTAGACCGGAGGCCCGCCGTTGGTTGTCGTTCTTCCGGCCACACCCACGCTCACGATCGAAGCGGCGAAGTCGACCGAGATGCTGGTAAAGGTGGCTGTCGGCAGGCCGGTAGGGCTGGTGACG
>JBLRXB010000263.1:0-2203 GCA_047920915.1 Kiritimatiellia bacterium | reverse complement strand
ATACGCAAACACCCGCCAAAACGCATAAAGTCGGCGCCGATATCCTGTATGCCGCAAGCGCAATTCCCTCTCAAACAAGCATGGATAAATTGCGGGCGGCACATAGCAAGCGCAAAGTTCCTGTTGCCCGGGTGTACAAGGGAATGGACTGGGCGGCGCTATCCGATGATGAGGCCTTTCCCACCCTGCGCATGGCTGTGCGCGGCGGATCCAGTAAAGTGGCCGGACACGGGATGCTGGACTTACTCAGCATCCGTTGCCGGGTAAATGGTGAACTGATGATCACCGACCAGCAAGATGGCGCGTACATGGCATCCACCTTTACCAAGCGCGGCAACGATCTGTATGGACGCAGCGCTGCCTCCAAAAGCACATTGTTTATCGATGGTCTTGGATGCATGGCAGATGCCACTTGCGATAGCACAGAAGTCGTCAAGGGGACTGATTGGCTGGGCATACGGATTGATGCCTCCCACATCTACATCCCGCGCTGGAAAAACGTATTTGTCGGGCGCCTCGTTATGCTGGTCGACAAAGCATACTGGCTGGTGGTCGACCGCATCCAGGGGAAAGATGTCGAAGACAAACACTGGATCGAATCGCGGTATCACACACTTGCCGCAAACAAGCCCGGCAAAAATAGTGTCGCCCTCAAAAGCGGCCAGGAACGCATGCAGATATCCTTTGCCGCACTGCAGCCGGCAGCCCTACAGCAATCGTTTGGCATGCCATCCCAGCCTGGCATGAAGCAAACGCGTATCTACCGCTGGATGAGTTCGGTTGCTTCCGCCGACCACCTGCACGTCACGGCGCTCGTGCCGGGTGCGCGCAAAGCAACCATCGAAATCCGCCGCACGAAAGCTGATGGATTTGTCATCGCGGTCACCGAGCCCACCGGCAAGACCCGCCGCATCAAGCTCACTGCCGATCTGCAGCCTGCCCGGTGAGACCACAGAGCCCGTGTCAATCGGGTCAATCGGGTCACCCACCCCATTATGGAACGTGAGAAGTGGACAGTGAAGCGCGGACGTGCGGTGCACCTGGAGGGCTGGGCTCCGTCCCGGCCGCGCCCGTAGATCGAGCATCCCCAGCTCACGAAAAGCCCTCCGGTCCAACTATGGATAGCACATGCACCACCCACGCCCCCTGCGCTCCGCGCCGAATACAAAGCGGCGATTCAGATCGCACGCACTCCATATCCTCACACAACCATATGGTGCGGTGATCCTCCTTCGCGAATACGCTGCGGCGGACACGCGCACAACCTACTACGCTCGCCCGCTGGAACATTACACCAAGACCGAAAGAAAACGATCGGCAGAAACAACCCGGATGCCACTGGAACGATCGACATGATCAACCCCGCTTGCCAAGACCACCATAAAGCGCTGATCAACCTTCAAATGTTGAGAAAAATAATTGAGCGCCGTCAAGGAACCACCTGCCTGCATTTTGCATTCCACAATAAGCCACGGTTTCTGCTCCCGGGTCACGAGGAAATCGAACTCCCGCTTCTCCAGATCGCGCAGATAATACAGCTCCACCTTCTCGCCCATTGCATCATGCTGAAAATGACAATATTTCAATAAGTGCGAGGCCACCAGATTTTCAAAACGAGCGCCTTCCGCCTTCACTTCCGCCCCGTCGGTGATCCCGGTTATCCCAATTCAGATATACTGCAGGCGCAACACCCTCGGCTATCTGGCGTGCCATCGTTGTCTTGCCGACTTGCCGCGGTCCGCCAAGAAACACCATTTTCTCTTTCAAATCATCCGCCACCAAAGACGCCAGATATCTAGTGTTCATACAGCCTCCCACCCAGATCAACCGAATAATAATAATAACGTTGACTCCATAATTATCATGATAATGCGGTAATACGAGACATATCTATCGAAACAGCGCAGCGAAGTGATCAACCCAACCCACTCAGCGCATCACCGACCCCGGTACTCCGTGCCTCCCAAAGCGGCGCTTGCATCGCCGCACGCCACAACATTATTCCGGCGATCTCCCCAGAATCGCCTCCCGCGCCGCGCGCGCATCTTTATGCCATCTGCCATCTGCTTCTGTCGCCAGAATCTCCTCCAATACAGGCACAGCACCAAGCGCTTGATTTCCGAAACTGCCAAGCAGACGAATGGCATGCCCACGCGGATCCTGACGCAAACGCGATATGTGCGTGACGTCGGAAACAGCTTCA
>JBLRXB010000262.1:0-2212 GCA_047920915.1 Kiritimatiellia bacterium | reverse complement strand
CTCGCACATCCGGTCAAAATTGGCACGATCCAGCTTGGTCATGATATTGACGTTGATCCACCCCGGGGTAATCTGCGCACGCAATTCCGCCTGCATGTTTGCCTGCTCTGCAGGAGACGCCACAAGCATCTGCCGATACAGCTGTTTCAACGGGGCCGTTTCCGGCAGCATGAAGAAATATTTCGTGATTTCGCTACCGGGCTCGAAAGCCGAAGCACGTACGGCCTCGAATTGACGCCGCACAATCCGGTCTACCAGATTCAGGTACTCCGTGATACGGCGCGCCCGCCAGTCACGATCGTACTTGTCGATCAGCGTATAGGACTCCCCGTATTCCAGCGCATACTTCCGGCGCATCGCCTCGATCAGGGTGTCATCGACCAGCGATATAACCGAGGAAATCCCGTAGCGCGCAACCCGCAAAGGGCTGTCCACCGTAAACCCCGTTCCCATAACAGGAATATGAAACGTATGCTGAGAATGACGTATATACATAAAGCTAAAATCCTTTTAAGAGTGATTCCGGCAACCATACGCACAATTAGCACAATTTGGCAAACGCAATCGGACTTCGGCCGCAATTCACATCAGGGCCTCGGAACAACCAAAAGGTTGAACTACATACAATTGCCCCCATTTGGGTTAATCGTTTGTCATTCATGCTTTAGCATGCTCTTCACGCGCGGCCCGCCTTCAGCCACGCTGCCAGGCGCAGTACGGCTTGCTCCTTTGCTTTTGCCTCTATATCCACCGTTATAGCCTGGCCAACCCACCCCGGCGGTACATCAGCGGGATCAATATAATCATGATGGCGCCGCGGTTTCGGCCCATGCCACCCTTCCAGGGGACTGGAAATGTGAAAGAGCGGCTCCCGATTCCAGGTGGAGGCAGCCAGCTCGGAAGCGACTTCTACCGTGCAATCATCCGGCCGACATCGGTGATGGTGCACATCATACACCAAGGGAACCCCCTCGCGCCGACACAACGGCAATAAATCGGCAGGCGTATAGACAACATCGTCATTTTCCAGCGTCAAACGTGTCCGCACGCGATCCGGCAGTCGCGCCAGATTGCGCGCGAGCCGGTCCAATGCCTCCTGCTTATCGCCATAGGCACCACCACCGTGTATGTTGATGACATCCGCCCCCACCCACTCGGCCACTTCGGCCTGGTAATCGAGCTCTGCCAAAGATTTTTCCGTTACATGCTCGTGCGGGGAACTCAGCAAGACAAATTGATCCGGATGAAAACTCAACCGTATATCACTGGCCGCAACCTTTTTGCCCACCGCTCGAAACCGGGCCACGATCGCATGCGCCCCCGGCAATTCCCGCACGCCATAACCAACGGCGGGATGCGTACGCAACGGCAGAATCTGACTGTTGATCCGAAAGGCGCCAATGCCCTGTTCCGCGCAATACGCCACCGTATCCAGCAAGGCCTCCGCATTCGCAAGACAAAGAGCCGACAAGCGGCCCAAGGCCTCCGCTCGTCCCAGCCGCTGCATGGCAGCAGCCGTAGTCGTCCGAAACCGTATCGGCACCTCCTTGAATTGACAACATAATCCCAATCGCATCACGATCCTTTAGCCAAACCGCCCAACGGGTTCATCCCGGTGGAGGTAAACGTTGGCCTAATACGCCCTTCCCGACAACTTCATTCACCACCGACGCAAGGTCGGCGGGATCATTATTGAGCCCCATCGCCGCCCATACATAGCACCACCCCGACTCATCCTTACGGATCTTCTTTCGTAAGTTGCGCTTGTCTTGTCCGATACAAGCGATATGATACGCAGTGCGTATCAATATAATCTCATATAGCGTGAGGTTCATGGATGGAAACAGTAGCCCCCTGGAATCCACTCGAGGAGTGGAAGCATACCGATGTTGATTGGGTTAGAGTAGATATCAGCAAGGAAGACCTCCTGCGCTTCACCCAGCGCAGCTATACCAAAGGCTTATTCCAGACCATTGGCTTTCTTGCGATTATGGCAGCCACCGGCGCGTTCTCCTGGTGGGCTTTTGCCAACGAACGGTGGATTCTCATGGTTATTGGCCTGTATTTTCACGGAACCGTTTACAAACACTTCGGCGACGGCATTCACGAACTCGACCATGGCACCGTTTTTCCGGGAAAGGTCTCAACCGCTTCTTTGTCACGCTGTATGGTTTTCTCTACTGGCCTTGGAACCCACCACTCTATCGGATCA
>JBLRXB010000261.1:0-2251 GCA_047920915.1 Kiritimatiellia bacterium | reverse complement strand
ACCATGGCCGGCTTGCTGCGTCCCCACGATCCATCCTCATTCTGATTCTTGGCGAGCCAGCGCAAGGCTCGCAAAACGGCCTGCTCCGTGTGTCCACCACCGCCATAACGCCCTAATGCGGCACCGCGCGTGCCGGGGTTGCGACCCCCCATGATGCCGGCCATCATGACCGGACTGCGAATCTGCGCCACGGAGTCGAACTCAGCCGGCTGCACACTGGCGGTTTCGGCAGGCGGAGAGATAACATCCGAGGGCAACGAGGGCATATCCGAGGCCACATCGACCTGCACATCGACCGGATCCGGCAACTCCAACCGCTCGGGCTCGGGAATCTCGATCTCATCTAACGGCTCCATCGGGGTCGGATCTACGACCGTAACCTGGAACGATTGCGTGGAACGTGGGGTGAACTGCGCCAAAAACGCTATGATGAACAGCATCAGTATGGGAATCAGCAAAGCCATGAGGGGTGAAAGCAGGCGTATCATTTGCAGGCGCGCCCACTTGTGTTCACCGGATTCGCGTTCCTGCTTGAGCCCCGCAAAGACGCGCTGCCACTTCTGCTTGAAGGAAAGTTCATCGAAGAGCTTCATCAAATCGTGTTCGTGCAATACAGCAAACGGATCTTCCAGATCGGGTTGTTGTTCAAGATTGGCATTCATGCTTCACCTCCCAAGTGTTTTGCCTTTCAAACAGTCTACTTACTATACGTTCCCGCGTATGAATTTCTTGGAATAGCGTATAAACGGAGGGCGGAGGGAAGGGCTGAGCTGAAACTTGGGGGAAATACTGAAATTTCTTTGCTGTAGAGACCGCACTGCGTGCGGTGGGACCGTTGGGTGGGGGCATGGGTTGGCCATGATCGGGCGGTCTAACGATGGTCTATTATGCGCTTTTTACGGGCGCGGTCGAGACGGAGATCGACCCTCCAGAGGATGGCCAGGCTGGAGCCTGGCGTTCCCAGGGGGGGGGTGCGATGAGCACGCATCCGCCTTCGCTAAAGCTACGGTGGACAAGGTGGGTCAACGCGGGGAGCGTAAAAAACGCCGGGCGATAGACCACAGGTCGGTAGCGACACTGGCGCGGCCACGATGATGCATGGAGTAACTTTGGGCGATCCCACCGGGTTTATCCCGGTGGGCGGTGAAGTTACGGGTTCGCCGCGACCAGCAGCTGCGCAGCATCGAGATCGCGGATTTCCGGTCGCGTCTGCACGATCCGGATGACCAGATCATCTTCGTCGCCACCCAGTTCCTGTTCGATCACCTCTTGCGGAATCTGCTGGAAGGTTGGCAAGTAACGGTAATAGACCTCGAGCATCAGCGTGCAGAGAATCGTATCCATCACCTCGCCATTCCCACCGGTGTGCTCACGTGGAGCAGGTGAAACCCAGAATCCGATTTCATGCGGCACGCCCTTATGGTCGACATACCCGCTTGCTTCCTTGGAGATTACATTCTGCACCGCAGCCAGCGGGCGGGAGAATTGCGCATTCCAATCATCCCACATCTTGCCGCCTTCCTGGAAGTAGGCCTGGGTATTGTAATACCAGTAATACACAATACTGCCAGCAGCGGGATTTTCCCAATCGAATGGATAGCTTGCCAATCCGGCCAATCCGCGTCTGACCTCGTTTGATTTTGCATCCCCCAAAAACTGCAGACAGAGTACACCGGCACCCGTCAACCCGGGACGGCCGCCCCCACCACGCGAATAGCCGAATACGCCAGCATCACCAGAAGCCCGAAAGTGCCCTTTGACACCGGCGATCGAACGCTGCATCGCGAGCTTAATTTCGGGGACATCCTTCTCCAGCCCTGCAATGGTAGCAGCCTTGAGCGCCTGCACGCACCAGGCCGCATAAGAAAGGTCGTCCCGGTCTGAAGGTTTCAAGTTATAATTAAAGCTACCGGTCGGGTTTTGCCCGGTAGCTACCGTACGAATAGCCTTGATGGCAGCTTCCTTGACCATCGGAACCTTGGTCATACCATAGGCCTCAGCCAAGGCATATGCCGCAATCGGCTGGGTATAATCATGGCCATCCCGACCCCGAAAATGCCCATTGGGCTCCTGCGCACTCACCAGAAACCGGATGGCCTTTTCCACCACGGTACCGAACTCGAAGCGTTCCGGGAGCTTGGATTCGTCGTTGGTCTTGTAAAATCTCTTTGGGTCCAGCGCGTTTCGGAGCTTGAGGATTTTGAGGTCCATCTTCACTTCGGGTGTGATCTCCTTGGTGGGTATGCTGTAC
>JBLRXB010000260.1:0-2267 GCA_047920915.1 Kiritimatiellia bacterium | reverse complement strand
CGCTGGTTCAAACCGCCCTTCTGCCGCAAGGGAATTCAACAGTAAGGCAATTCCAGCATCGCCCCGGCCAGAAAGATCGATCCCGCAACCACCACCGGCAGCCCGACCTCCTCGCCAAAGGCCTCCGCTGCCGCCAAAGCATCTTTGAGATCCTCCACCACAAACGTATCCAGATGGTGCCGTTCGTAGTGTGCAGCCAGCTGCTGCGGATCCATCCCTCGCTCCCCCGGCAAACGACAGCAGAATACCCGCGCACTCACCGGCGCCAGCTCCCGCACCACCGCCTCAACATGCTTATCCGCACACATCCCCGTAACCAGCACCACCTTGCGCCAATCATGCCCCCGCAAACTCCGCACTAACACGGCAGCCCCATCCGGATTATGCGCCGCATCCAGCAAAACATGCGGTTTCACCAACTGCATCCGCCCCGGCCAGCGCACGGCCTTCAGTCCCTCACGCAGCATGGGCATGTCAAAATCCAAACCGATGGCTTCTAAAATCAATTCCAGTGCGGCAATGGCTACACCCAGATTTTCAAGCTGATGCAACCCCTCCAACGGCAACGTAAGCTGTCCTGCCAAACCGCGCTGCGTCTCAATCCGCACCTTTTGCCCCGCGCCCAGGACACCATGACCGATGCTCTGCACCGCAACCACATCCGGAACGAAAAACAACGGTGCGTTTCGGGATTGGGCCACCGTACGCAATACGGCCGCGGCCTCAGGCTCCTGCGGCGCACTCACCACCGGTCTGCCCGGCTTGATAATCCCCGCCTTCTCACCGGCAATCTCTGCCAGCGTATGCCCCAGATACTGCTCGTGATCCATGCCAATCCGCGTAATCACACTCACCAGCGGAGTCACCACATTCGTGGCATCCAACCGCCCCCCCAGCCCCGTCTCAATAACCCCCAGCTGCACCCCGGCATCACACATACACAAAAAGGCCATAACCGTAGCTACCTCGAAAAACGTCGGCTCATAACCCAATTCAGATTGCAGCGCCTCCGATGCCCGCTCGCAACGCGCCAACGCCGCTGCCAGCACCTCATCGGTGGCATCGGCCCCATGTAGGCGGATGCGCTCATTGAACCGCACCAGATGTGGCGAAGTATACAACCCCGTGCGTAAGCCGGCTTGCCGCAGCACGGCCTCCAGCATCGCCGCCGTGGACCCCTTGCCATTGGTCCCTGCAATATGAATCGGGACAAACCGCGACTCAGGATGCCCCGTCAGGGCGCATAAGCGCTGCGTCGCAGCCAGACCAGGCTTGAGCCCAAACGTCCTGCGCTGATACAAGCGCTCCAATGCGGGCCCCAATCCTTGACCTTGCTCCATCATGGGCTACTCCACCGAAAAGGCAATCGTCACACGCGAACGCCGCTGCACAAACCCCGCTGGCAAACCGTGAATATGCCGAATTTGCCTACCAACTTGCGTCACCGATTCATCTAATACCGGATTCCCGCTCGGACGAATCAACCGCGTCGATTGCACCGCCCCCCCCGGCCCCAGATGCAACTCCAACACCGCCTCCGCATCGCCCACCGCAGCACGCGAAGGCGTCTGCCAGATTGCGTACAGGGTATTGCGGATCGTGGCCAAGCCACGCGCATCATCGTCAGCCGGAATCTGCGTCACCGTTCCGGCACGCGCGCCCGCGTTCAGCAGACGCTGGATCTCCTCGGCTGTCAACGGATTCGGGGCCGTGGCAACCGGCTGCTGTGGTGCCGCTGTCGGCTGCCGTACCATCCGATTCGTATTCACCTGGATTTGCCGTGGCGGACGCGGTTCCGGCGGCGGGATCGGCGCAGGATCCCGACGCGGTTCCGGCGAGGGGGCAGGACTCTCTGGCGCTACATCCGGTGCCGGCTGCCGCACATCCACAACAAAATCAATCGGAATCACACGGTCTGGCTTCGGACGGAAACAACCGGCTATCGTGCCATACGATAACAGCACCAGAAAAATGGCCGCATGGGTGCCCGCAACCCACTTGAATACTTTTTGATTAAAAGACTGCATGCCCTAACTGTATCCTGCCAGACAACAAAACCGCAAGCGCATGTTTCCCCATCTACCAACATCCCATCCAGTTGCACAACCGGTGTTCACACCGGCCCCCGGAAGCCCACCAGCATTCCCTTTTGTGCCTCTTGCTGTGCCCGCCGTCTTGTCCGCCGTAGTACCGAAGGAGGAAGCCTTTGGCGAAGGCCGGGTGGCTAACCCCTAGCAGAGCCCAGCAGACCTCTGCCCCCCCCTGGG
>JBLRXB010000259.1:0-2277 GCA_047920915.1 Kiritimatiellia bacterium | reverse complement strand
GGCAATCTGCATCCTTCAATGCTTCCCGTGCTTCATGCAGGCGATGCTGCTCCAGAATGCGGACCTCGTGGGGGTTCATACTGCAATTCCTTCCGCATGAATAGCTTGTGCGAGCAGTGATGAACGCTCGGGGCCATCCTCCCATTCATGGCGTGAAAAGACAACAGGGACAACCAGTACGCCTTGTTCCAAGCTGGTTTCCCATGTGGTAAGGGGACACACAATTTGTGGTCATGTGGTGTTGGTGAATGCATTTGCGCCAGCGCATGCTGCCGCAGCCGCCGGCGTGATAGATTCATACAAAGAATGAACCCGACTTGACATCAGTTGACTTATGTTATGGTGCATGAGAACAACCTTGACGCTAGAGCCGGATGTTGGTGCCCGTTTGGAGAAGCTGCGTCGCCAACGAAAACTCTCAACGAAAGCGGCAGTCAATACCGTGCTCCGCCAAGGTCGCGCGCAAATGGATGCCCCTTCCCGGCCACCAAAACCCTTTGAAACCGATACGGTAGATTTGGGGAACTACCGTATTCCGCTGGACGACGTTGCCGAGGCGTTGGCGGAGGCGGAGGGTGATTCCTGGCGATGATACTCGAATCACAGATTGTGTGTCCCCTTCCGTTGTTGGGGCCACGCTGGAGCGTGGCGTTCCCAGGGGGGGGCGGGGTGTTTACCAGCAGATATTGACTGCGTATTTGGCAATCTCTGGATCTCGTGTAATCAGTTGAAGTTTTTCGACTTGCGCCTGTGCCACCAGCATGCGATCAAAGGGATCGCGGTGAAGCGGGGGTAATTCTGTGATTTGCAGGGAATGCTCAAGGGAAATCGGCATGACCGAAAGGGCATTTTTACGAAGATGCTTTTGCAAAAAAGCCGTCAGTGTAGTCGGAATGGATAACAACTTTCCTGAGCGGATTTTGATCGCCATTTCCCATGCAGAGACCACACTGAAAAAGACTTCATTGTCTGGGTCCGCAATCGCAGCTCTTGCCGTATCGGAGAGCTGATCATCGTTTCCGATCCACCAAAGAAAGGCATGCGTATCGAGCAGGAATTTCACGATCCCCAGTCCTGCAACTCTGCTTCCGACAAGGGGGCATCGAAGTCGTTCGACATCTGGAATTGCCCGGCTGCAGATCCTGGTTTTCGCTGTGAGGGATGCTTTTCGTGATAGGGTACGATGCAAACTACCGGCTGTCCGGCTTTTGCAATGATGACTTCATCTCCCGCCATCGCGCGTGCAACCAGTTGCGAGAAATGCGTCTTTGCCGCATATATGTTTTCTGTAATCGTCATGGGTTCAGTTTTGATCAGGTCATATGGTCTGGTCAAGTATTGTTTTGTGCATGCGATAGGTTGTTCCAGGGCCGAATCTGGCCGCATCAGCGGATTGTTTGCTGGATACTACGGGTTATGTGTGCAAGAAGAACGTGGGTGGCGCGACGAACAATATATATGGGGGATCATTTTTAACGAAAAGGAGGATATGATGCGCAGCGTGATAGTGGCAGGGTTGGTGTTCGGGGTTGTGGTGCAGGGAGGCTTTGGAGAGGGGCTGCGGGAGGATTTTGCATCGCTGGATGCGTGGGAGCCGCTGACGTTTCCAAAGGTGGAGGCGCATACAAGCTATTCGGTGGTGGAGATGGAGGGCAACTCCGTCGTGAAGGCGGAGGCGGATGCCTCTGCGTCTGGTCTGGTGCATAGAGAGACGTTCAATCCGTATGAGACGCCGGTGTTGCGGTTTCGGTGGCGGGCGGACAATGTGCTGGAAAAAGGGGATGCCACGCGCAAAGCTGGCGATGACTATCCCATCCGGGTGTATGTGTTTTTTCCGTATGATCCGGATGCGGTTGGTTGGCGGATGCGTGCACAGTATGGGATTGCGCGTCGGCTGTATGGGGAATACCCTCCGCATAGTGCCTTGAATTATATCTGGGCCAATCGTCCGCATGAAAAGCGGATTCTGGATAGTCCCTATACCAGTCGTTCGCAGATGGTGATTTTGCAAGCGGGGAAGGAACGATTGGGCGAATGGATCGAGGAGGAAGTGAACATTCTGGAGGATTACCGGAAAGCCTTCGGGGAAGATCCGCCCAAGGAGGGGCGGCTTGCGATCATGAGCGATGCGGATGATACTGGGGAGAAGGCGGTCGGGTATATTGATTGGATCGAGCTGAAGTGAGAAGGTTGAAGGAGGGAGAGCTGGACAAGCCTGGCACAGGGAGGTAATCGGGCCACGCTGGAGCGTGGCGTTCCCAGGGGGGCGGTAGGTGC
>JBLRXB010000258.1:0-2297 GCA_047920915.1 Kiritimatiellia bacterium | reverse complement strand
GATCCAGTGCTTTCAATTGCGCCACACTTAATCGGCGCCCGGCTTGCACTTGTTCCTGCAGCGAATCAACAAACTTTTGCGTCTTCTCATCCAGCTCCAACTTGACCAGAGCCTCGAATTTCACAAAAGAACTATCACGCGGTGGTCCGGCATCGGGCGCTTCCAATAACGCCTGAAATCCGGTGGACTTCATCACATCGACAATCGCAGGCACTTGCCCTTTATAGCGAGCCGCTATCTTGGCCAATGCCTCGATCTGGCGCTCAGAGATCGGCTTCTCTCCAGCAGCCAATGCATCCGCAACCGATTTTACAAACTTCTGGTCATCATAGGTCCGCTTCCCGCGCTTTACCGGCGCGGCCCAATCCGTCACGCCCTCCAGCACAGCCAGTAAAGCCCTGACCTTTTCCGGATCTGCCTCGGGTGCCTTGCTGCTGGCTACCCATTTTTCAAACTGCGTATAGAAATCGGCTAGCATCTTGCCCCAGTCAACCGTACCTTCTTCAATCTCGTCCAACTTGGCCTCCATGTCGGCCGTAAACTGCACATCGAACAAGGCGGGCAAATCCGTCGTCAGGAAGGCATTCGTCTTCATACCGATCTCGGACGGATGCAGCGTGCGGCTACGACTCTCCACATAGTTGCGCTGCTGCAATGTCGAAAGAATCTGCGCATACGTACTGGGGCGTCCCACACCATTGGCCTCCAAAGCCTTCACCAGCGATGCCTCGCTAAAGCGGGCCGGCGGCTGGGTTTCCTTCTGCTCGCCCTGCAAGGCCAAACACACCAGTGGCTCACCATCATGGACCACCGGCAGATAATCAATCTGATCTTCTTCCTTCTTGTCGGAATCAGCCGCAACGCGCCGGTATCCATCGAACTTGGTCTCGGAAACCGTCGCCGTAAACAGATACTTGCGTTCACATACGCTGCCTGCATCTGCACCCGGTGGTGGCACCGGTGCCTCCACATGCACCGTGCGCTGCTGGATCTGCGCCGGGACCATCTGGCACGCCACAAAACGCTCCCAGATCAGGGTATATAGCTTCAGTCCATTCGCATCCAGAAAACGCTTGGCCTTGTCTGGCGTGATATGCACATCCGTAGGACGAATCGCCTCATGCGCCTCCTGGGCACCGCCACGACTCTTGTAAACGTTTGGTTTCTCCGGCAGATAGTCACCACCATACGCCTTGCCAATGAATGCCCGGCTCGCAGCGATGGCATCTGCCGAAAGTGCAACCGAATCGGTTCGCATATACGTGATCAGACCCGTCGGCCCATCCCCCATATCAACACCTTCATACAACTTCTGGGCAACACTCATCGTCTGCTTCGGAGACATCCGTAAAAACGTGGATGCCGCCTGCTGCAACGTACTCGTGATGAAAGGCGGATACGGGTTGCGCCGAACCATACGGGTTTTGATCTCCGCCACACGCATCGCGCAGCCCTTCAAATCCTTTTCTACCCGGACCGCTTCTTCGGACGTATGGATCTCTGCCTTCGCCCCGTCAATCTTGACCAACCGCACCAGAAAAGGGTCCGTCGGCGCCACCAGCTTGCGAACTTCGGCACCAAACACCCAATAGGCTTCCGGCTTGAAATCCAAAATCTCCTGCTCGCGTTCACACACCAGCCGCAATGCCACCGATTGCACGCGACCCGCCGAAAGACCGCGTTGCACCCGCCGCCACAACAAGGGGCTCACCTTATAGCCGACAATACGATCCACTACCCGACGCGCCTGTTGGGCATCGACCCGGTTCATGTGAATTTCACCAGGATGCGCAAATGCCTCGCGTACCGCGCGCGGCGTGATCTCGTTATACGTCACCCGATAAAAAGGTTTGCCCTTGTTGACACGTTTCGCCTCCAGCAAAGCTTTCAAATGCCAGGCAATCGCTTCCCCCTCCCGATCCGGGTCAGGTGCCAGATAGATGGCATCGCAATCCTTGGCTGCGGCCTCCAACTCATCCACAACCTTCTTGCGTCCCTTTACTACCTCGTATTGCAACTGGAAGCCCTTGTCCACATCCACGCCAAGCACCTTCACCGGCAAATCGCGCACATGCCCCATCGAGGCCTTCACCACAAATTCCGAACCAAGGATCTTATTAATCGTCTTCGCCTTCGCCGGCGATTCCACAATTACCAAATTTTTAGCCATATCGTTTCACCCTTCTTGTCCCGCCCACCGGGTTTATCCCGGTGGAGGGGAACGTTGCGCCAGAAGACTCACGTCTCCCCTCAACTTTCTTCACCACCGACTCAAGTTCGGTGGGATCTCTCTCGCC
>JBLRXB010000257.1:0-2319 GCA_047920915.1 Kiritimatiellia bacterium | reverse complement strand
AAACCGGAAAATGCATCAGCGACTTCCAGCACGAATGACTTGGACCGCTGGATCTGCTGTTCGTTGCAAACACTGGTTGGGGATGTCACTGAAGCCATGGATGCCTACGACCTCCAGAAAGCTGTGCGCCCATTTGTACACTTCATCGAGGATCTCACAAATTGGTATATTCGCCGCAGTCGCCGCCGATTCTGGAAATCCCAGGACGACAAGGACAAGGCAGATGCCTATGCAACGCTGTATCGCGTGCTGTTGACACTTTCGAAGGTTGCGGCCCCCTTTGTGCCCTTTATCAGTGAAGCGATGTATCGCAATCTGCGAACAGCAGACATGCCAGAGTCCGTGCATCTCTGCGATTTTCCGGCATCGGTTGCAACCGAAAAAGATCCCGAGCTTGAGGCGCAGATGGTCACAGTGTTCAAGATTGTACGCATGGGGCGGCTCTTGCGCACCGAACATAACCTGAAGGTGCGCCAGCCGTTGCCATCTTTGCGGGTCGTAACTACAGACCACAAATCCATGGAACAAATTCGTGCAGCCAGTGCTGTGATCTGCGATGAACTCAATGTGAAGACCATTGCATTTGACCACAACGAGGGGCAACTCGCAGACCTGCATGCCAAGGCGGATTTCCGGCGTCTCGGGCCGACCTATGGGAAACGCATGAAGACCGTTGGTGCGCGCATTGCCAAACTCAACCAGGAAGAGATCGAAAGGCTCATCGATGGGAACCAGTTGGAATTGGATGATGGGGTAGGGGCACCGTTCATGATCGGGCTCGAAGATGTCGTGATTGAGCGTAGCCCCAAAAAAGGTATGGTGGTGGCTTCCGAAGACAACTTGGTCGTTGCTCTTTCTACCGATCTGACGCCCGAGCTGGTACGAGAAGGACTCGCACGCGAGTTTACCAGCAAGCTGCAGAATGCCAGAAAATCAGCGGATTTCGATGTCATACAGCGCATCGCCGTTGCCTACGATACTGAAGATGCGCCATTAGCCCAAGCCCTCGACGAGCACGGCGCAACCATTGCCGAAGAAGTGCTGGCACTGGAGCTGGGGCCAGTCTCGGTCGTCAAACTTACGGATGTAATTGCGACAGAGGTGCTCGACATCAACGGCATACCATGCAACATAAAAATTGAAAAACGCGGCGGATCATGTTCGACAGAATGAGTATGAACAGAAAAATCATTGCATAACATTTCTGTCGCTTATTGTATGGCATAACAAGGGGAGGGGAGAAATGCAACAGAATGTAACCGTTGTCAGTCATCCTTTGCTGCAGCACTCCCTGACCATTCTGCGAGAGATGGAATCCGATACGGCTGCCTTTCGGCGCCACGCTGGCATTGCCGCATCTTTTCTGCTCATCGAGGCGACGCGCCAATTGCACACGAAATCCATACCGATCACCACACCTCTGACAGCAACCACCGGAGATCAATTGGAAGATCGCCTTGTCATTGTCCCGGTACTGCGAGCAGGACTCGCATTACTGCCCGCCGCTCAGACCCTATTGCCGGATGTGCCCGTCGGATTCCTAGGCCTGGAACGCGATGAACATACGGCCGTAGCAAGGGAGTACTATCGCAAATTCCCCAATGAACTCTCCGATTACAAGGCCATCATTCTCGACCCAATGCTCGCCACTGGCGGCTCGCTGGAAGAAACCATTCGCGCCGTCATTAAACGTGGCTGCAATCAAATCATTCTTGTGTGTGTCGTGGCTGCACCGGAAGGAATTGCGCGCGTCATGGCGACACATCCAGACGCACAACTATTCACGGCAGCCATCGACAACCATTTGGATCAACGTAAATTCATCGTGCCCGGCCTCGGAGATTTCGGTGACCGATACTTTGGAACCTGATTCCAACATCCTGCCAACTCCTATATGATGTTATTCACGCGCTCTCTTGTATGCAAATCTGCCATACCTACTACAGATTGTAGGTTCATTCCGCACAGAACTAGACATAATATATATTATGCGACGTTACTATGCGCTATGGGGCGGCCAAGATAATGCGGTTGCGAAACTTGGGTGATTGTATGTGAGTGTCTGGGTATGTGAGTGTGTGAACGTTGTTCGCATTTGTCCCACATACCCACATACTTCCCCGCGTTTAGCGGTGAAGTTACAGCTTAGCCCCGGCCCCGGGGTGCCCCCAGATGATGCATATTGAAACTAATTACACTTAATCGTACACTTAACCGCCACCCTTTCTCGGATACACTTAACCGCCACCCTTTCTCGGATACACTTAATCGCCACCCTTTCTCGGATACACTTAACCGCCACCCTTTCTCGGATACACT
>JBLRXB010000256.1:0-2340 GCA_047920915.1 Kiritimatiellia bacterium | reverse complement strand
CCCGCCGCACCGAGATCGCCGCGGCTGCCGACGACATGGATATCGAGGACCTCATTGCCGATGAACCCTGCATCATCACAATCTCCCATGGCGGCTATATCAAGCGCGTCCCCATGGACACCTACCGCGCACAACGCCGCGGCGGAAAAGGCGTCGCCGGCATGCAGACCAAGGACGATGACTACGTGGAACACCTATTCACGGCCACAACCCACGACAGCATTATGTTCTTTACGCCGGATGGGCGCGTCTACATCGAAAAAGTCTATCGTGTACCAGAGGCTGCCCGCATATCGCGAGGCAAAGCGGTGGTCAATATGCTCAATCTGCGCGAAGACGAACGCATCGCCGCCATGATTCGCGTACGCGATCTGGATGACGACACCAACCTCGTCATGGCAACCAGCCACGGTGTCGTCAAAAAAACCAGACTCAGCGACTATCGCAATGTTCGCAAGGATGGCATCATTGCCATTCGCGTCGACGAAACCGACAAACTGATCGAAGTCAAACAGACAACCGGCAACAACGAGATCCTCCTGCTTACGCGCAAAGGTATGAGCATTCGCTTCCCGGAAGGCCAATTGCGGGAACAAGGACGCGCTACCAGGGGTGTGCGCGGCATCCGACTGCGCGATGGCGATTGCGTGCAAAGCATGGCTATCGTCGACAACGAATCATCCTTCATGGTCTGTACGTCAAATGGGTACGGAAAAAAGACCGAGTTCGAGGAATACCGCCAGCAAAACCGGGGCGGCAGTGGCATCAAAGCCATCAAAACATCCGAACGCAATGGCGAAGTCGTTGAAGGCCACGCTGTCCATGAGGACGAAGCCCTGATGCTTGTCACCGCCAACGGCAAAATGATGCGCATGAAAGTATCAGACTTCCGCGTCATCGGACGCAATACCCAAGGCGTCCGCCTCATGAATATGGATGAGGGCGACAAACTCGTATCCGCCTCCCCCTTCCAACCCGAAGATGAGGATGTAACCGATACGCTAGCAACAGAGCCTAGCCCCATACCAGTGCCACCACCGGCAGAACTCTCCTAACCCCGCCTCTACTCTTCCCGCAAATGTCGTGCCGGACTCTGCCCTAGTACATGCCAGGTACCCGCCACACCAATCAGGATTACAAGCGCAATACCCGGCAAAAGATAAGCCATAACGGTAGGCAATGCGGCCGTATATTCAATCTTCATCAACCCGTGAATGATCCCGAATCCGGCCACACTACCCACGATCAGACTTAGCAGCAGGCCCGCCAGTGCCAACAAGCTGAACTCTGCCAGCAAAGCCAGCATCAAATCGCGTCTTGTCGCACCACAAACTTTCGCAATCACCGCCTCGCGAATCCGCCGCTGCTGGTCTGCGGCCACCGCCCCCGCAAGCACCAGAAACCCAGCCAGCAAGGCAACACCACCCACGGCACGAAACGCCATCCCGATTCGATTGATCGTTCGCGCAGCTTGCGCAAGCACATCTCGCGTCCCGATCACAGTCACATTCGGAAAGGCCGATGTGATCGCACGAAACAATACGCCCTCATTCGTGCCATCCGTATGCACAGAAGCCAACCAGGAAGCCGGAGCACCCGCCAGTGCCCCCGGATGAAAAACCAACGCAAAGTTCAGCTGCAAGCTCCCCCAATCTACGGAACGCCAATTTGCCACAACAGCTTCGATTTCGCGCCCCAGAACATTCACACCAAGCCGATCACCGGGTTCCAACCCCAACCCCGCTCCAATATCTGCCGTGATCGAAACCTGCGGATCCGATATCTCATCATCCTTGTGCCACCAACGGCCCCGTACCAATTGATTCCCTTGCGGCAATGTCTCCCGGAACGTCATGAAGCGATCGCCCCGCACCGCCCACCGGACCGATGGATCGATCGAAGCTTCCGACACGGGAATGCCCTTGATGGAGGTGATACGTCCGCGCAACACCGGCGAATAGTCCACACGCAAAACACTTGCGTGGCCACGAACTGATGCAACGAAATCATCAACTTGCTGGCCCTGTATATCCATCACAAAAAACGCTGGTGCATCTTGTGGCAATGTTTCCATGACAAGCCGGTTCAAAGTAGCCTGCACCTGAGCAATAATTACTAGCGTGGTAAGTCCTAGGCCGAGCGCAAACACAATACTGCCCGCAGCCGAGCCGGGACGCTGGATGGATGCCAGCGCAAAACGTAGCGGTGCCACAGATGGGCGCGGCAGGAATCGGCTTCCCCGCAGCAGCAGTGCCGTTAAAAAACGAAAGACAACAAAAGCCAGCATCGCACCAGCGGCGAACCACAATGCCAAAGCTCGATTGGAACTGATGTATACGG
>JBLRXB010000255.1:0-2369 GCA_047920915.1 Kiritimatiellia bacterium | reverse complement strand
TTCGAGGCCAGTGGTTTTCCACCATAGGGAATCTGTACAGTATCAGCAGATGGTACCCAGCCGCTTTCCCATAAATCTGCCTCTTCCCGCAGAACCTGCTTGCCTGCTGCACGAATCTGATAGGCCGTTTGCGCCTCGCCGCGCACACCCGGGGTTGCCGCCAGCTTCCACCCCAAACACGGAACCGCCACATCGATTCCCATCGGATTCGTCAAATACGCACACCGCAAATCATACGCTTTCAATTGTTTCTCCCTCCATACTGAGCACACCCAAGGTAAGCCCTTTGAGTTCAGCCAGGTTCTTCATGCGTCCATATAAACTGTAACCAGGATAATTTTCCTTTCCTACATCCTCGAGAATCTGGTGCCCATGATCCGGGCGCAGAGGCAGCAACCACGATTGCCCGGTTTCCGCAAAACGACGTCGCCCTTCTTTGACAAGCTCTTTTACAACGCCAATGATATCGATGTCACCCGCAAACAATGTGTCTTCCCGAAAATGCAATCCCGCATCGCGTATCACATTGCGCAAATGCGCAAAGTGAATATGGGGTGCCAATTCAGCCGCAATCGCCGTCAGGTCATTAAAGTGCCCGGCCCCCAGCGAACCGGTGCAGAGCGTGAGACCATTTGCTGGCGATGGCACCATCGCAACAATATCTTTCAGATCCTCGCACGTACTGACAATACGCGGCAGCCCCAGCAAATTCCACGGCGGATCATCCGGATGCACAGCCATCTTGATGCCAACTTCTTCCGCTACAGGCACGACTTGCTGCAAAAAATGGCACAAATGGCTTTTCAGCCTCTGGCGATCAATACCGGCGTAGCTCTGCAACATCGCCTTGAAAGATGCTGGCGTATGCGTCTCCAGCGAGCCCGGCAAACCATACAAGATCGTGTCCTGCAATGCCTGTTTTTGTTCATCCGGGATCGACTCGATATACGCTGCTGCCTGCTCCTGAACCTGCGGGCTGTAATCAGCTTCAGCCCCCTTGCGCTGGAGCAAAAAGATGTCAAAGGCCGCAAAAAGATGCAGTTCGAATCCAGAAGTATACGTTCCATCATCGAAATAATGTTTCAGACTTGTGCGTGACCAATCAAGGATCGGCATAAAGTTATAACACACCGTATCGATACCGCATTGCGCAAGATTACGCAGGGATATTTGATAGTTTTCGATATGCTGTACATACTGACCGCTCTGTTTTTTGATATCTTCACTTACCGGCAGACTTTCCACCACAACCCAATCCAGCCCGGCATCTTCAATCATCTGCTTGCGCGCGAGTATGTCGGCAACGCTCCACACATCACCCACGGGAATCTGGTGGAGCGCATGCACCACACCGGTGGCACCCGTCTGGCGCACTTGATCAAGGGTAATACGATCATTGGGACCAAACCATCGCCACGAGTATACGAAACGTACGCCGTCCCGCCCGCAGGAAGATGTGCTATTCGATCCGTTCTGCCGGTTAATTGTATGCATAAACTCCCTCATCATCCATTGCGTGCAGCTCCCCCGAAAAGCGCTAGCCTCAAAGAACAATACGCTTACACCCCACTGAACGAACTGAAGCCACCATCCACAGGCAGCACCACACCCGTCACAAAGGAAGCCGCCTTATTGCTAGCCAGAAAAAGAACGGCTCCCACCAGTTCCTCGGCACGACCAAACCGCCCCATCGGCGTCTTCCGGATCACCGTATTGCCACGCTCTGTGTAACTCCCATCAGGATTGGTCAACAACGCCCGATTCTGGTTCCCAATAAAAAACCCGGGCGCAATCGCATTAACCCGTACCGCACCCTCAAACTTCATTGCCAGTTCCATCGCCATCCAGGAAGTTAAATTCGATACCGCCGCTTTGGCGGCAGAATATCCCAGAACACGCGTAATCGATTGCATCGCCGCCATCGACGAAATATTGATGATATTGCCCGAGCGCTGCTTTGCCATGACCTCCCCGAATACCAGCGAAGGTAACAGGGTGCCTTTGTAGTTCAAGTTCGTAACCTTATCAAGATCGCCTATATCCAAATCAAACACGGTTTGATCCGCGGCAACGGTAGCTCCCGGCATATTGCCACCGGCAGCATTGATCAAAACATCGACTTTCCCAAACAAAGAAAGAACTTCATCCCTGGTGGCTTGCAACACAGCAAGATCCAGCACATTCGTCTTCAGCCCGACTGCGATTCCCCCCTGTTTCTTGATCTGCTCGGCAGCAGCACAAGCAGCCTCCTCATTCAAGTCAAGAAACGCGATTGTTGCGCCAGCCTGAGAGAGCCCCTGCCCCATTTCGGAAGCCAGCACCCCCCCGCCCCCGGTAATCACAACAACCTTCCCCTCTAATCCAAATAC
>JBLRXB010000254.1:0-2379 GCA_047920915.1 Kiritimatiellia bacterium | reverse complement strand
CGTTCGTTGGCCAACAGCGTCAGATCCATATCTTTCACCGCCAGGGGCGCATACACCCGTCTTACTGGCTTGACCCTCTCAGGGACCCCCCTGCTGTTTCACTACCAGCGGCAATCCGCTGCCGACGCCACCCGAAAAAGTCCATTTTTGCTTCCACGCTATCCGCAGAGTACGCAAGCCTTTTATGCCCACGATGAAACCGCCGATATGCACCTGAGCATCTTGCGCACGCAAGCCGCCCCCGCGCAAGTACGCGAATTTTATGGGGGCACCATGCAGGCGGATGGTTGGCATATGCCCGTATCCGCGATGGAAGCAAGGCCAGAAGGGATGATCGTGTTCATCCGCCAACAGGAAGTGGCATGCATCGGAATTGAACAAGTCAACAACCGTACCGAAACACGGATTACCTTGTTGCACAAGAGACTCAAAATACAATAAAAAGTACCCCACAGGAGTCGCCCCCTTGGTGGTGGGCAACGGATCTGATACAATCAAGGTACCCCCTCAATAGGGGGCATACTGCTTGACATAAGGCGCAAACGACCGAGGATACATACATGAAGCAGAAACTGATACCAATTCTATCGATTACCATAGGCATTATCGCCTTCATCCTCACAATGAACTTCACGCGCCGGAAGGAGGCAGAGTTCAGACGGCTGCAAGAAGAATTTTTCCAACAACAAGTGCAGGTGCGTGTTCTCGTTGCTGCACACGACATTCCGAGCGGAACCAGACTCCAGCAGTCCGATCTCATTGCAAGAAATGTTTTCAAAGTGAATGTCGGGGATCGCGCAGTGGAAGTAAAGGACGGGATGCGGCTGCTCGGTCGCAGGGTCATCTTCCCCATCAAGAAAGACAGTCCGGTACTGTGGTCTGATATTGAAGGCGGTGCCGCCACAGACAGTGGACTCGCATCCATCATCAACAACCGCATGAGAGCCATCTCGCTCTCGGTTGGGGGCGCCGCGGCCGTAAGCGGCATGGTCAAACCAAACGATAAGGTGGATATCATTGGCACCTTCTCATTTCCCTCTAAAACGATCGCAGGCGAAATGGAAACCGTTACCCTTACGGTACTTCAGGATGTCAGCATTCTTGCCACAGGCACACAGATCGCCTCCGATCAACTCGCGCAGCCAGCTCGAACCGCTTCAGGCTATAGTACGGTCACGGTCGAGGTAACCCCTCGTGAGGCGGAACTGCTCGTATTCGCCGAACAGCTACAGGGACGCCTGACGCTATCCTTGCGCAACCGGGACGATGTATACTTTGAACGCGACCTCCCCACCGTGAACTTCGAGCATCTACAAGAGAATCTGATGGAGTACAACCTCTACCGACAGCAGCACATCAGACATAAAACCAACGTGCAGTAACAAATCATGGCCAATACCATACTTGAAATTCATCGCCCCAACCGCGAGGCCGCATCCTTTGAACTCGAGGCCGGCACCTACTCAATCGGCAGCGATGCCGACTGCAAGATCTGTCTTCCCGGAGATTCCGTGGACTTTCGCCACGCCATCCTGACAATTCTCGACGACGCCATATGGGTAGAGGATCTGGCTTCTGAAACCGGAACCCTGCTGGATGGAACCCCGATTTCCGGGCGATCGCGCGTAGCAAACGGGCAACAGATCGATTTGGGCACCTACTCGCTGGTGGTGAATCCTGCCGCCACCCCCGTACCGGAACCCGTGCCCGCGCAGGTGCCAGTCGAACCGCCAGACATCCCAGAGGAAGCGCTACCGCCCTCCGCCCCCCAAACCCCGGCGAACACCTTGGATAACACCGATCTGGATCAGAAACGTTCCATCAAGCAGCAAATCCACCAGGAACTGGTGGAGCGGATGAACATCAAGCGCATGTCGCTATCGGGCATCAAGGAAAAGGATCTTACCGACAAGGCCAAAGCGACCATTGACGGCATTATGCAGGATATTCTCGACAAGCTGCCGCACGGCATAGATCCTGCCGAACTCGCTAGGGAAATATTCGATGAAGCCCTACGCCTCGGGCCGCTAGAAACATTTCTTGCCGATGATGATATCACCGAAATCATGGTAAACGGACCCAATCAAATCTATGTCGAGAAGAAGGGCAAACTCATTCGCTCCCCTCAGACGTTTATGGATGCATCCTCTGTTATGGCGATTATAGAACGCATCGTATCTCCGCTTGGCAGGCGCATCGACGAAAGCCAGCCATACGTCGATGCGCGACTGGCGGATGGATCACGTGTGAATGCCATTATTCATCCGCTCTCTCTGGTGGGCCCGTGCCTGACCATACGCAAATTTTCCAAAATACCGTTCACGGATCAGGATTTGATCAACTTCGGAACCCTCACGCCCCAAGTGGCGGAATTCATCC
>JBLRXB010000253.1:0-2403 GCA_047920915.1 Kiritimatiellia bacterium | reverse complement strand
AATCGGGGCGTTCAGTGCCATAACCGCATCCGACGCCTCCGGGTGGGTGTGCAACCGACGAGCCTCGTCACCTGATGGCTGCCAATAACTGAATGAGCGCACCAGTCGGCAATCCAGCGCGTCAGCCGCCCGGATAATACCCTCAAGCTTTTTTGCTTCGGCCTGTTGACGTTCTGCATCGGGTAAATGTGCCTTGCACAAGGAGGTCTGGAGGCAGCCCACGGCCATACCGTTTTCATCCACCAGCTTTTTCAGATCGCGCAGCTCGCTGTCATCAAGATCGTGAATCTCCTTGCCAAATACCATGCCCCGAAAATCGATACAGTCCAGTCCCCATGACCGGATCACAGGAATCGCTTCCTTCACATCCAGCTTCAACTCATCCGTAAATATTGAAATATACATGTCTTACCTTTCGCTCTCCCGCCTACTATCCGCATGGCTGCGGGGTTCAGCCAGTTCGTTTGCCACGTAAAGAAAGAATTATACCAGCACATCTGCGAGTCAAACAATTACACAATAACACCAGAACCATTGCATTTTCCCGCCAAACAACGAGTTTATAACTACATTGTATCCGCATTCGTAGCCCGCATCGGTAAACCCGGTGGGCGGCATGAAGTCACTGGCTAGGCTACGCGAAAACGTGCCTACGACAAAACAGACAGGGCCTGCTGAACGTCTTGCGTCCGTTGCAGGGAAAGACCCGCTTCGGCAGCGAAAGCAGGCCATGCAGCAACTGCGGCATGAACGTCAGCAACGATCTCCGCCGCACGACGTGGCGCAATGCCGGCTTCATCCGCAACCAACTGCACATGCACCAGGGTGGGTCGGCGTCCCTCGCCCGCTACCGTCATCGTGTGCTCACCACCAGGGCCGGGAGAAAAAGTCAAATCGTATGCGGGGGCGAGTTGCCAATCACCACCTGCTGGCAGGATGAACGCAAAGTTTTTGACATGATCATCACGATTGTGAGCTGCAATATTGAAAACCATGACACGCAATGCGGCCTCCACATCGCGCTGGTTCCTCGTAAGAACCCGGGTTACCCGAAGCAGTTGACGGTAATCGCATCCCGGCACACGAAAATTTGCATGAATGAGGTTTCCGAACGTATGCACATGATGCCGCAGGGATCCCGTGCGATCAAAACGGGCAACGCCAAAATATGCATCGCCTTGCCCTGTGGTAAACAAACGTGTGGGGGGCATCAGGATTCCGGCAGCCCGTGCCATCTGCGAATAGGCATACTCGATACGGCCATCATCGACCGCGTCCTCGCGGGCATGAAACTTGATCATCCAGCCCTCATACCCATCGGGCAAGGGATCCGGTGCCGTTACCAGTTCATTTCCCTTCAGTCCGACTAGGATTTTAGGGCGCGCCCCCCCTGGACTACCACCCGACTGCAATAACTGCGGCAACACGTCTTCGACCGGTCCGCGCAGAACGCGGTAAGCTTCTTTTGCCAGTTCGTGTAGATGTAAAGCGCGGATGGGTATGGGCTCGCGGTCAGAGGGCGGATAATACGACAGAGCCCCCATCGTCCGGGCACCCAGAAACGCCAATCGATCCAGTGGTGAAACCGTTTCCAGGGCAACGTTCCGGCTGTGCAGATAGCGGTCCATCAGCAAAAGCCCCCAACCATCGGGCAGACTATCGTCAAACAAGCCGAACAACGGGCCAAAGGCTAGATCCCGGTGCTCGCGCAAACCGCTTTCCGGCGGAAGCTTGAATGGCGAAAGCCAGACCGGATTCCGCAAAAATTCCGGGGCGTACTCAAAATAGCAGCGCAGATCGCTTTCAGCCAGTGTGCCAACATGCCATCCGCGATCCGTAGATTGCGTCCCTGACGACAGACCGAGCTTTGCGGGCCAATCCGTCGGGAGATAGACTTCCAACTGTTTCATTGCGTGCCTCTTTTGCGACAGGGCTTCGTGGACTGCGCGGCAAGCTCAGCCATACTGCTTGCAGGCGGAGGATGCAAAAGTGCCTCAAAATCAGATAATCGCCCCAGCGCGAATGACAAGCGCAACAACCCGTCCAAGGAGATCTTTCCGGTTTGCTCGAAGCGTCGCAATGTTCCCAGCGAGACACCAGCCCGCCGAGCCAGACTGCTCTGCTTCCAGACTTTCAGCAGTCGCAACGCTTGCAGCCGCTTGGCCAAATCGAGAGCAACCTCTTCTGGTGTCACAAGTTGATAATCCCCAACCTCATTCATAACTACCAATATACAAATGCTTAAAAAATATGTACAGCATTAATACCAATATATTAGCCCGTATTAAATTTTACCGCGACCCCTTTCCTGCGTTTCGCCAGCACTTATCGGACAATGATAAGCGTGCCTTTTCCTCGTTCCGGCCCGCCTCTTCGCGCGGCCCAAGCCTTGGCGCGCGCCTC
>JBLRXB010000252.1:0-2415 GCA_047920915.1 Kiritimatiellia bacterium | reverse complement strand
GAGGAATTCGCTTTATCCTCGGGGCTGGAACTTGCTGACGCCTTGATTGCCGCCACGGCGTGCGAGCACGCAATCGAGCTCTGCACAACAAACGACAAGCACTACCGCGGACTTGCCGATCTCGGTTTACAAATATTCCGTCCCTGAACTCAGGCTGCCAAGGGACACGTCGATGATTTGTTTGCCGGTTGAAAGCAACGTCCCCCTGTGTTCGTATTTTGAATGCGAATTGACATCGCTGACATTATCATGCATGATAACGGCATGACTGACGTGGTTAGTATTTCCGAGCAGTTGAAGCAACGGCGGCTGGACCTCGGGTTATCGTTGTCCGAGGTGGCACGGCGGGCAGGTACGTCTGCCGCCACCTTGTCGCGCTATGAGAACGGTTGGTCCCGCTTCGAGACTTATACCCTGCGCAAGCTTGCGCTCGCCTTGCATTGCGAGCTCGAAATCACGTTTTCTCCCAAAAAAACCTACAATGCACGGATACCCACGCCGCAGGATACCGTTGACCAACTCGCACGCCTGTTCTGGGATCATCCGTTGATGATCGACGATTTGGAAACATACCCCATCTGGGTGGTGGAGCGTGTGCTGGAATTCGGTTCGTTATCTGATATTGCCTTGCTGCGTGCCCGGATGGGACCGCAAGCTTTCCTTAAAGCCGTTGCCGCCGCGCAGCGTCTATCACCCAAAACGGCCAACTTCTGGCAGCATATCTTGAAAATGGAGGGGATTCCATGCACGAAAAAGTACTCCCGCAACACAGCCTGGAACTCTTGAGCGACTTAGAGGGGGATGGTTCGCCACTATTATCCAATTGGACACTGGCTGGTGGTACCGGCCTCGCCTTTCGTCTCGCGCACCGGGTTTCGGAAGATCTCGACTTCTTTCGCACGGATGACCTCGATGTCCGCGGGCTGCATGGTGTTCTTGCCAAACATGGCAACTATGAAACCTTGCAGGAAGCGGAACACACATTGACGGTTCTAATCCGAAACACGAAGCTTTCGTTCTTCCGTGTCCGTGATCCGTTCCTGTTTCAGCCGGATCCCTATCGCTTTTTCTCCATTGCGGCCACCAGCGATATTGCACTCATGAAATTGGCTGCTATCTCAAGTCGTGGCAGCCGCAAGGATTTTGCCGACCTGTTTACGATTCTCCAGGTGCCACCTAGTCTTGAGGCCTATTTCGACATGCTCCCTCAGAAATATGGAGCCAGCCGGGTAAACACGTACCATATTCTCAAGAGCCTGACCTACTTCAACGATGCCGAATCCGAACCCATGCCGCAGATGCTGGTGCCCTTCGACTGGAAAGAATGCAAAGCCTTCTTTGTCCGCCAGGCCCGCGCCATCATTCTGCCATCCTGAAATATAATCAAAAAATTTGTAGATGCCGGAGCCTTGACGGAGGAGGAAGTCGCGATACCGGTGAGGGTAGATAGAGGAAGTCAGCTAAAACAAAGGCTGAAAACGCGAATCAATCAGAGCCGCCAGCAGGCTCTTCCCCGCGCTCCACAACCTCGCCAGATTCTTCAGATTGAGTCGAATAGTATTGTGTAAGCGACATGACCTCTCCTTCTTGCCCTTCCCACCATGCTTTCGGCTTCCCGTATGAACGGAAGTATACGCTTTGCCCTGGCAGCAAGCGTGCGGCATCGGCTCGCAATGGTGTTTTTTGTCGCAGCAGTAAATATCGCGGCCAGCAGCTCGGCATCCGCATGTTTCCGGTTCAAGATGTATCGCGGACCAGAGGCATCGCGGGTAACACAAATCAAACACTCGTCCACCAACGCATCCGGCACCACTTCAGCAGAACCTCTGTACGCGCCGAAGATGACAATAACATTCCCAATCTTTTCATAACCGTATAATATTTTATACGATCTATTTATCAACTGCTGATAGCCCAACAAAACCGTTCAGAATACATCCTAGAGTTTGATACCAAAGCGCTGCAGTACGGCCACCATGCCAAAATAACAGGCCACGGTGACCGTCGCGGAAATTCCCAGGCTGAGATAAAAGTTGACCCCCTGCTTGAGTAATGGTGGCAATACGAGAAACAACGCCAGCGATGGCAATACGAGCCAGAAGACCCCCGTTGCCAGAGCACTGACCTTGGCCACATCTTTGGTCTCCACATACAACCAGATCATCGCCAGTACCGACACCAGGGGAATCGATGCCAGGATCGCACCAATCAAGGAACTCCGTTTAGCAATTTCCGAAATCAAAACGATCAGAACGGTCGTCACCACCAACTTCACCAGATAGTAACTCATTGATCTTCCTCCATTTACTCCAGCACAGGCATGGTACCCTAAGCTGTAACTTCCCAGTTTTTCCAGATTTTCTACCGCATACAAAAAATCACTGGAGGGATGAGCTCCGTCTCGTCCGCGTCCGT
>JBLRXB010000251.1:0-2422 GCA_047920915.1 Kiritimatiellia bacterium | reverse complement strand
GGAAAAACACCTCGCGATGCACACGGAATATCGGCACCCCGCGCAGATCCAATGCTGCCCCGATCTCGCGAATCATCCCCGCATGACCGCAAAGATAGTAATGCGTCTCGGGCGTGTCCGGCAGCGCTTCCAGCAAATCGCCGATCCGACCATGATGATACCCAGCCTGCGGTTCCCGCGAGAGTGCCAGCAGCACGTCGCACCACCCATCCAGTAGCTCCCGCCCCGCCGCCTGCTGCAAGCCGCGCGCCCCATACAAAATCTTGAAGGGCGGCTGCTGCGGCAGCGAACGCCGGTACGCCAGAAATGGCGCAATACCTGTGCCCGTAGCCAGAAAGACTGCGCGCTCCCCCTCCTCGGTCTGCCCCGGACGAAACCAGCCGAATGGTTCGCTCACCCCAATTTTCTCGCCCACCTCGCGCGAACACAACCAAGGTGAGACCTTGCCATCCGCAAAGGCCCGAATCAGAAACAGCAGAAAGTCATCCCCGACACCAGACGCGATACTATAGGGCCGCGAGCCTCCATCAGCCCCATACAAGGCCACGCAATCGCCCGGCGCAAAATCAAGCCCTTCCCGCGACAGCTTCAGCCAGTATATTCCATCCGCAGCTTCGGTAACATCCAACACGCTATGCCGTCGCGCCGCTTCCAACTCTATCATACTATCACTTCCCCCTGGAAACGCCGCGCTCCAGCGTGACTCAACGAGTAGCACGCAGGAAGAACCAAGGCCATTCACACTTCAACCATCAAACGTCAAACCTCAACCCTCCCCCACCTCATCCCCCACAAGCAGCACAGCAAGCCGCCTTGGGTGCTTTATCCTTCTCCGGCCCCGCCAGCACCTTGAGCAGTGCCGCCGGCTCCAGCCGCACCTTGTAATCCTCCTCGGCAAAGGCATACGTAATCTTGCCTGCCTGATTTACCACATACACCGCCGGTACGGGCAGCATATAATGCTCGCGGCCCGAAGCCTCAACCAGATCAATACCATACCCCTTGTAGGCCTCGCGCGTCTGCTCGTCCACCTCGAAAGCCAGCCCAAATGCCTTGGCCGCCAACATATCCGCATCCGAAAGCAGCGTGTACCCCAATTTCTGCTGCGCCAACGTCTCCGCCAGCTTCTCCGGACGATCCGGGCTGATCGCCAAGATCTGATAGCCTTGCGCCAGAACCTTCGCTTCGATCGCCTGCATCGCCATCAGATGCTTCGTGCAGTACGGACACCACCCACCACGATAAAAAATCAGTACCGCCGGTTTTTCAGCCACCGCCGCCTTGAGTGAGAATGCCTCCCCCACCACCGTCCGCACGCTCACATCCGGCAGCATAGCCCCGGCTTCCAGCGGCTTGACTTCACCCGCTTGCACACCGAAACGCATCGTCATGATCCCCGCCATAACCAACACCCATCCATATCTTAACATTGCCCTACTCCTCTCCGGTTTCACAAACCCACACCCTTGTGCCAACAAAAGGTAGGTTGCACCAATCTGCGTTTACTTACAGTAAAAATAATCCCATCATGCCAACCTGTCCTAGGGCCCCTCACATCGGCATTGTCCACAGCCGCGCGATTCGCTATTGTTGCCCCCATGAGGCCATTGCCAGCGCAAACCGACACGGAACGTATCGCCAGCATGCAAGCAGGCGATGCTACCGCATTTGAAAAGTTGCTCGAACAATACCAACGGCCAGTACTGGCGTTCATCTTCCGCATGATCGGGGATGCCGATGAAGCCCAGGATGTCGCACAAGAAGTCTTTGTACGCGCCTACCGCGCCATCCACGCTCCGCACTTCAAGCTGCGCCAGGCCTCGCTCTCCACCTGGCTCTTCCAGATCGCCCGCAATGCCGCCATCGATACCCTGCGCAAACGCACCCGCAAGCCCTTCCTGTCACTCGAACACTTCCCCGGATTCCACGACACCACGCCATCAAATGACGCCCAGCCCGACGAACAACTCGCCACCCACGAATTGCAGGCACGGATTGCCCAAGCCCTGCAACGCCTCCCCGAAGACCAACGCACCGCCCTCGTGCTCTCCGTGTATCACGAACAAACACACGAACAAATCGCCGCCATCCTGCACTGCTCCACCAAATCCGTCGAATCCCGCATCTACCGCGCCCGCAAAAAACTCGCCGCCTGGCTCCTGTAAGCACCGCAAAGCCTCGACACCCGCACATCACCTGTTTAGGATAATCAAAGGCTTGGTAGCGAGAGAAACATGAGGTTGAGATGCTGGCTTGGTTTCAAAAACATGAACCCCTGATATATAGTCTCGGCGCTCTTTCCCTGGGCATGCTACTGATCCTGCCCCTCGCGATGATTGCCGTACTGGTGCTGCTGCCCACTGACTACTTTGCCGAAAAGAAACGTCCACGGCACATGGAAATGCAACGTCCGATCTCCATG
>JBLRXB010000250.1:0-2450 GCA_047920915.1 Kiritimatiellia bacterium | reverse complement strand
TCCGATCATCGACCGCGTTGGTGCCAATTCGCGGTCCAGTAATCGATGCAGACGCGGCAGATTCATCGATGGCACAGACGGGAACAAATGATGATCCACATGGTCGTCCAGCCCGCCATAGAGCAACCGGATCAATGGACTGACCCGAACCGAACGGGTTGCCAAACGTTGATCATTCACATTATACGCCCGGCCAAGGTGTTCGGTGGAATGCCACAACGCCTCCATGGGCGAACCAATCTGCCAGGCCACAGTTATCAATAGAATCGGCCACGGCGTCCAGAACCACAGGGCTCCCGCCACCACCAGAATATGCAGCCCCAGAATCGCCACCGATTCGATCCGAATCCGCTGGCAATCATTCTCCGAGCAATGGTTTCGCATCATACGATCTTTTTTGCCGGCCATTCGTTCTACTTGCACGCGGACGTTGGCAAAAAGACTGCGTGGCACCCCGATCAGAAAGATGCCCTGCAGCAGTCCGGAGAGGTACTTGCGCAGCCAAGAGGAGGTAATCACTTCAGGCCAATCGGTTTCGGGGTCCACATCCCGCACCATGGTATAGCGATGATGCAAGCGATGCGAAATGCGCGCATAACGCGGACTGTTCCACATGAAAACCTGCACAAAGAAATATATAATTTCGCCGAAACGCTCCCAGGATTTCCGAAACACCATCTTGTGCTGCAACTCGTGCCCCAATGCCACCCAGAAACCATACAGGAACCAGTAAGCATATAACGGCAGTATGGCCAGCGCCCAATGCACCCTTGCCGCAGCAATACTTAACCATGCCAGCAACACCAGACTCCCACTGTGCAACGTAACCCGCAGCAACCCATGCATATTGCTGCGCTCGGAAAGCGCACGAATCATCTCACGATTCAAATCCATGCGATTCTTGAATGACTGGGTTAATTCCCATTCATAATCGGTCAGCTCCTTACGAGCCGTAAACGCTAGCTTCATCACACACCCCTTTCGACTTACCCTACAATGTGCACAATCGTCGCATAACAAAACAAATTTTGTCTTTAGTCAGAACGATTTTATTTGTTTCATTTTCGCCGCTATGAAACTACGCGGTGAATATCCACATTTGCCTCCATCCCCGGCAGAACAACATCGTCTCTGCACACTCCGACCATATGTTCGCGAAGCCAACGCCATATTCCGCCCAACCTGGAGCCTTGGACCAAGACGCCTACTAGACTACCTTCTTGTTCATATTCTTGATGGAAAAGGTACCTTTTGCATCGCGGGAGAGACCATGCAAGTCTGCCCTGGAGATCTCATCTGGATTCCTCCCGGCGTCTGCCACGAAATGGCAGGACATGCCCCCGGCAATAATCTGCAATATATCCATTTCGACTTGATCTATGACCCGAGCCGCAGCCATTGGTCTGCCAGGACCCCGGAAGGCACAACCGACACCACTCCGTGGCAAGACAAAATGCACCCTCCCCTGCAAGACCCCATTCTTGACAGTTGGTGTGGGATCCTGCGGCGGGGTGACCCCCAGTTGGTGACGACCCAACTGCGACGCATCATACTGACCTACCAGCAAACAGGCGTTTCCGGCTTGTTCATTGCAAGCCTACTGCAGCAGCTGATCTGCCACCTCATCGACCACGACGAGCCGCAGCGACGTAGCCCGGGCCACCAGACGACCATGAAGCACGCCATGCAAATGATTCAAAGCCGTAACGGCATACAACAAAACCTCGCGACTTTGGCACGTCAACACGGCATGAGCCCTTCCCATTTCCGGAAATGCTTCCGGGATCACTTTGATTGCAGTCCTCTTGACGCAATGATCCAGGCGCGGATGCATGTGGCCATGGATTATCTCACCTACTCTGATGTCAGCATTTCAGAAATTGCCGAACGGCTCGGCTACAGCAATGTCCATAACTTTTCACGAGCCTTTCAACGCCATAAGGGCATCTCGCCTTCCGCATGTCGCCAGCGAAAGATGAATCCCAAAATGAGCCGGGAGCCGAAAAGAACGGATCAAACATCCGGCAGACGCGCAAACGCCTGATCGTCGCCAACGGGTAACTGGAACGGCCCGTTTTCTGTATTCTCACCATGATTCCTGTTGTTGCGATTGATCGTCGAGATTCCGCGCGGTCCAGTTAGAGTTGTGGGCCTGGGGAAAGTCGAGAGAATCGAAACATTCGACGAGGGGGCGTCGTCCCATGCGGCGGAGCCAGATCGATGACTTCAATTCCCTCGATTCGTTCGAAAAATTGCCGCTGCAACAAAGCAGCAGATTCCGGCCCAGCTTGGCATGCCGCATGTTTTCAAAATGCCCCATCGAATACAAGAACTTGCACCATCAACAATCTCATCCATACCAACCGGATTTCTTTTGTCCCGAACCTAATCAAAGAATCCTGCATTTTTTTTGCGAGGGATGCGGCGCGCTCTGTCGTCATAGCTGGTAG
>JBLRXB010000249.1:0-2455 GCA_047920915.1 Kiritimatiellia bacterium | reverse complement strand
GCATTATCTGGGGGCACCCCGGGGCCGTGGCTAAGCTGTAACTTCATTGTTTAGACCGCAGACTGTAGACTGAAGACAGAAAGGCGCGGTCATTTGTCATCCTGAGCGGAGCGCAGCGGAGTCGAAGGATCTCCCTCCCGGGCACCCAGGCTAGCGCCTACTGCTTCTCGAAGACCAGCCAGGAAGATGTCCAACTGCTGGGATGTTCCTGACTGAAGCCACCGGCTTCGATAAACAGATAGTCCTTGCCCTCAACTTGCGCGTGCTCGACCGCCAACGCCTCCTTGCGGCCCGCATCCAGCAGCATGGACCCCGTCCACACCAGCAACGGGTCACTTGTGCGCAGATCATCGGCCAGCTCGATTTCCGCAAAGGGTGGGCGCAAGCCGCCCGACGGCTGTTGCCGTGAATGTGGATCGAAGTCACGAATTGCTTGTACTTGATCCACCACCTTCCAGGAGCCGATCGCTTCGGGATTGCTGCGCACCTCGCCGTTCCAAATGTAGAGGTCCTCATCCGGATCAATATTACTTTCCGGATCTTGCAATGTTTGCCATGCAGCATTGCGAAGTCCTACCAACTGCAAGCCCCGGTATAGTTCATCGCGCAAAGGCGGCAGCTTCATGCGCCGCATAAACACGGTCAGGTAATTGCCAAAACGATTACCTCTGTATTTCAAGAAACTTTTTGCGGCAAGATGTACACGGCCACTCGCAAAGTCTTCCCATCGCTCAGTCGTGACCCGTGCTCCAATCGGCTCCGCGCCTCGGCGACGAGGCGTAGCAGAATCTCTCTGGAATATCTGCTGACCATTCACATAGATATGCGTACCGTCGCCAAATCCGACATGCGAGGCACCACCAACGAGAATGCGATAGGCATAGCCTTCCTCAAAGGGCGGAATCTCGAACACACCCGCCTTCAGCAAGACCTCTTTTTCCCAGAACGTATTGGGAGGCTCTGCACAACCACAAAAATCCAGGCCTCTACCTTCATGTCGATTGCAACGATTCCACGGCGAAAGCTGCTCCCCATCAAGGTGTGCAAACGGGGCCAGCCCGCGTTGCCAGCCAGCGGCAGCCGCATCAAAGTCCGGTTGGTTCCAATGCTCCATACCAGCGGGATACGTGACTTCGCGATAGCGCCCCATGCGCGCATCCTCTTCGCCCAGTGGCGGTGGCTCCACCGGATCAAAACTGTGATACCACCATTCCATCTCCGTGCGTTCCGGTCCGTAATCATGCCAATTGTAATCATCGATTCCGGCCCGCTGGTACAAGCTGATGAGCTGGTTCATATGGCCTTCCGCATGCGTGAAGCGAAACTGCTCACTTCCGCTGCGCGGAACGGTGTCGAGTCTCACCAGCAAGTTGTATGCACGCTCCACCACAAACTTTGGAATCAGCTCATCTCGCGTCAGATCCAGCACGCGCGATAGCAATGCAGGATTCTCGGCCAACCGGTCTTGATTGTTTAAAAATACATCCGGATGTGCCAGCGCCTTTTCCGGATAGCGCTGCTGCGAAATTTGATACAAGCGTTCCAAGCCACCGTCCAGCGCAGACATTGCCCGCGCCATACCCCCCAGGAAGTCGGGCTCTGATCCGGGATGCACAGGCTCCTGATGATCACCCACATCGGAGGGCCAGGCTTGATACGCCCAATGTAACATGGCCAGTAATTGATCGCGCACTTCATCAGACGCACCTTCAAAATCGCGAAACAGATGTCGTTCGCTCCAGTGTGGATTGCGCCGATTCACAGCAATCCGCCGCCCCACGGTTTGCAAGATGCGTTCCGTCTCATGCGCATGTGCCGCCAAACGCATCACAATGCGCAGGGCACTCTGGCTCAACCACCAGTCATCGTGCGCAGCCCAATACAGCAAACGATCCGTATGCGCTTTCAACGTGTCAATATCATCCAAGTGACTCTGAATGACCTGTAATGCGCGCTGCACCACCCACCAGGACTCTTCCGGATGCTCGATCATTTCCAACAAAATAGCCATGCTGGCAGCAGTGCGCAAACTGGCATGATTCTCCAAGGCCATGACCCCGGCATCCCGCAGGCGGGCATCCTCGGAACGCAGCGCTTCGAGAACCACCTCTTCCCCTGCAACATCCAAACGCTCGGCCGCCCGACGGCGAACCTCGATATCCGGATGATGGATATACGTCCGGATGACGTCTGCATCACCACTCGATATACGATCCAGGATGGCAGGAATCCAATACCCTCTCCCCACCCGTTCACGTTGCACATCGGGAACCGCTCCACGCGAGGAAGGTACGGGCACAAGCGAATAGAAATCATGATCCGCTTCCGTACCCCAGATCTGGCCCGGCAAGGATACTTGCCGGCTATACTCCGTGGGCGGTGCCCCGGAAATACGTAGCGTGCGGCGTGGAATGGTATAGCTCAGCCCCATCCCGGCACCCCAAGCCGTATTATC
>JBLRXB010000248.1:0-2485 GCA_047920915.1 Kiritimatiellia bacterium | reverse complement strand
TCAAGCAGATCAAGCCGGATCTAGGTATCCGGCCTGTCTACCATCAGAAAGACGGGCGGATCGAAGCGCACATAGCAGATGATCGATGTCCACCTGCCCACCACCGATAGGCGTAATCTGGTGTTGCCACGCTACACACAAAAACAAAGTTATAGAATCAGATTGACATTTCTGAAAAGAACAGTCATATTTCGCGGCGATGTGTTGCATCGTTCGCGGCACTGCAGGACCCTTCTCGTGTTATGGTTGCGGTTTCCGAAGTATAAAAGTTGCATGACACAGAGAAGATGAGGAACAGATGGATATCTACGTAGGCAACCTGCCTTACAGCACCACAGACAGCGATTTGCAGGAGCTTTTCGCACAATACGGCGATGTGTCTTCCGCACGCGTCATTTCTGATCGCGAAACCGGCCGGGCCAAAGGATTTGGCTTTGTTGAAATGCGCGACAACGCTGAAGCCAACAAGGCTATCGAAGCTCTCAACGGGCGCGACATGGATGGCCGCGCGCTGCGCGTAAACGAATCTCAGCCGAAGCCCCGCTCTGGCGGCGGTGGCGGTGGCGGCGGTCGCGGTGGTCGCTGGTAAGCGAACATCAAGATTGTTATTCTTGCGGCGGCCCCAAAGGCCGCCGTTTTTTTTGCCTATCCAACCAATCATAATGCCACGGTTTGTGGATATGGGATATCCCTTGTCGGACACGGGAACGTGAAATGGACTCGTCCTCACAAACAACATCACCACCTTTCCATGCACCAGCATCTGTGCACGCCTCCCCCGACGGAACCATCAAGTACACCTTTGCCCTCTCCGGTGGCCTGGCTGTCGAAACCGTTTACATCCCGGAAAAAGAGCGCCACACCCTTTGTGTTTCCACACAAGCCGGCTGTCGAATGGGCTGCCGCTTTTGCCATACCGGCCAAATGCGCCTGCAAGCTCAACTGACAACCGAACAAATCCTGGCACAAATCGCGCATGTACCCGAAGCGCCCAAACTCACCCATCTTGTGTTCATGGGCATGGGGGAACCGTTCGACAATCCCTCCGCCCTGTTTCCCGCTCTCCGGCAACTTATCGATCCCCGCCAGTATGCTTTCGCACCCCGCCGCATCAGCGTATCAACGGCTGGCCTCCTTCCCGGCATCATCACCTATCTGCGCGACTTCTCCTGTCCGCTCTCCATCAGCCTGCACTCGCCTTTTCCGCAAGAGCGCGCCCAGCTTATGCCCATCGAAAACAAATGGCCCATCGCCAGCATCATGGAAACCATTCGCCAGACGCCCCGATCCAAACACCGGCGTATATTCTGCGAATACCTCATGTTTCAAAACCTGAATCATACACCTGATCACGCACAAGCCCTGGCTGAATTACTGCGCGGCATCCCCGCCCGCATCAACTTGATGCGCCCACACCCCATTCCCGGCGCAAACTTCAGGCCGCCAGGGGACGCAGAAATCCTGCAATTTCGCGACGAACTCAATCATCTCGGGCTCATCGCAACCATTCGTCGGACACGCGGTCTGGAAATCGAAGCCGCCTGCGGCATGCTCGCCACCAAACCGCAAGTATCAAACGGAAGCCCAGGCGCGTAAGGATTGCCCGTTCGCAGACGAAAAATAAAAAAGGAGTATTGGAACTATGACTAAACTAATTGTGGCACTGCTGGTCATCTGCATGATAGGAATCGATTCGGCCATGGCGATTGAAGAACCCACCTACACCGTAATACAACAAGACGGGAAATTTTCCCTGCGCCAGTATACAGACATACTGGTAGCTGAAACGCTTGTTTCCGGCAACCGACAGTCTGCCGGCAATGCGGCCTTTCGTCCGCTGTTTCGCTACATATCCGGAAACAATGAGCCCAATACATCCATCGCCATGACGGCACCCGTAACACAACAGGGCCAGAAAATTGCCATGACGGCCCCCGTGGTTCAGGAGCAACATGCAGACCGCTGGTCCGTGCACTTCGTGATGCCACGCGAATTCACATTGGAAACCCTGCCGAAGCCATTGGATCCCAACGTTACAATCCGCCAAATCCCAGCCCGAACCGTAGCCGTCATACGCTATGGCGGAAGATGGACCCAGGAACGCTACCAAACACACGAAAAAGCACTGCGGGAGTGGATAGAAAAACAAGGTTTCACGGTTGCAGGCGATCCCATCTGGGCACGCTACAACGCCCCCTTCACACCATCATTCATGCGCCGCAACGAAATCTGGATCCCCCTCGCAAACCAGCCCGAAGAAAACCCTGAGCCCTGAGTGCCGCGTTAGCACCCGTTACTCTAGCTGAACTTCAATCCGATAGTACCCCGAACTTTCCGCACGATGTACGGTATCCGTCACGCTCGTCTCCGTCCAAGGTACATTACTGCGCCATAAGGTAAACCCATCCAGCAAATTCGTTGCCCAGTAGACATTATACAGACGTCCGGACACGCCGACCCATTCCAGCACAAAATCTCCAGCCTG
>JBLRXB010000247.1:0-2529 GCA_047920915.1 Kiritimatiellia bacterium | reverse complement strand
GCAGGCAAGATTACGTATGCCTTTGCCGAGGAGGATTACAAGGTGCGGCTGGAGCCGGCGGCACTGCTCAAGGTGCTAGGCGAATCGGAGCAAAGCAAGGCTGCTGAGAGTCCGAAGGCAGCTGCTTGTTGTGCGGCCTGCGGGGGATGAGGTGGAGGGGGCATGGTTACAGGCTGCAGGTTAGTCTCGGCTCTTGGGCGGCCAAGATAATGCAATGTTGAAACTTGGGAGTCAAATGTAGCCCGCTTTCGCCGAAAGCGCGGCTGGTGCGTGGTGGGTGCATGTGGTGTCCGTGGAGTGTCCCAAGGGCTTTTCACGGGCTGGCTATGCACGATCTACGCACGAGCCTGCTTACATCGAAAGCAGGCTACAGGGTATCAAGTTACGGGGTAGCTTTCGGTGAATCATCCTGACGGCGTTCCTGCATGATGGCATGCTTACGCAATAATATGACGGCTGCGAGCATCAGACCGAGGCCGGCAAGGAGGGCGACATGCGGGAGGATGAGCCGGGCAGCAATCTGGCCGGGCGGAATTTTCCTGCCGTTCTGGATTTCGTGCAAGAATGCCACGGTGCCAATGGCCCCGAGCACCGTCAGGATGATACCCCAGAACAGAAGGGCGTAGTCGCGAGACGTCGCCCGATTGCGTTTTTTCCACCATTGCAGCATGAACGCGATCCTCCCTTAAAATGTGATGCTGAATGCGGCTGTCGCTGTAATTTCCGCCTTGATGGTCTGCAAAAAGTTTTCCGGGACGACCTGATTGACTTTGAGGATGGCAAGCGATCGATCGGTCTTGGGGTCGTGCGGGTTGCGCATATCCTCGATGTTGATGCCTTTTTCGGACAGCATGCGCCCGATAGTTCCTATTACACCGGGTCGATCCTTATAGAGGAAAAGCACGACGGGGCCGACGGGCTCAAAATAGAGTTTGTCGAACTCATTGATACGCGAGATGAGCATGACGCCCTCCTCGACGGTCCCGCGTATGCTGACGTGTTTGCTGTGCTCGTTATCGATTTGTGCCGTGAGGTCGACGGTGATGGAATTCTCGAATTTCTTGTTTTCGTCGACGGCGCGGTTTTCGAAGGTAAGTCCGTGTTCAGCTAGATAGCTACTGGTTTGTTGCGGGCTGCTGGTGCGATCAAAGTCCGCACAGATTCCGGCTACGATCGAGGTGCGCAACCACTCCGCATAGGGAGAGAGCGAACCATAAATACTGCTTTCAATATGGTTGGGTTTGCCTGGTATGGTGGCGATACACCGGCAGAGTTTACCCACGGTATAGGCCAGATCACAGAAATGTTCGTCGAGACCAATCGGGATATCCCGATTGACGACATAACTCATGATGCCTTTTTCATCGAAGTCGATGAGCTGTTCGGCGGCCCGGATGGCGGCATTGCGGTTGGCCTCGCGTGTATTGGCACCCAGGTGCGGCAACATCAGGTCGGCTATATCTGCAACGCTCTTCGGGCCAGCTTCGTCCTTGGCGTAGACATCATTCAAAAAACGTATTTTTTTCTGGGCTTTGATGGTCCGCAGGGCGTCCTCGTCCAGGATGCCTGCGCGGGCGCAGTTGATCAGGGTGGCGCCTGGCTTCATCAGGCCAAGCAATGTTTGGCCAATACTATTGCGGGTTTCATCGTTTTCAGGCATATGCAAGGAGATGTAATCGGATTGCGCAAAAAGTTGCTCCAGGGAAACCATGTTCACGTTGAAGTGTTCGGCGCGTTCGGCGGTGATGACCGGATCATAGCCGAGGAGGTTGCACTCGAAACCACGCAGTCGTTTGGCGAGCAGTTGGCCGATGTAGCCTAAGCCGACAATGCCAACGGTCTTGCCGGTAATCTCGGTACCCATGTAGTTTTTCTTTTCCCACTTGCCTTCGCGGGTAGAGGGGTCTGCGGCCACGATATGGCGTGCATCCGCGAGCATCATGGCCACGACCTCTTCCGCGACGGCATTGGAATTGGCCCCGGGGGTATTCATAACGTCAACCCCGCTGGCGCGGGCGGCCTTGGTGTCGATCGTATTGTAACCGGCACCTGCACGAATGACGACTTTCAGTTGGGGTACTGCTGCTAGAATCTCTGCTGTAACTTTTTCGCTGCGTACAATCAAGGCATAGGTATCATCGTGTGTACGCACCAGTTCCTCCAGGGGGGTGGTGTCATCCTGCACGACTTGATAGCCGCCGTGTTCGGCAAGTAAATCGGCCGTGATACGGTCAAGTTTGGTTGGAATCAATACTTTTTTCATGGTGTGCGTCCCTTGTCTATCGTCGTGAACAAATTGCGTTTTGGTGTATGTATGTCGAACTACTTCGGCATCATACCGGTCGCATGCATGGGAATCAAGATGCATCGCGATAAGATTCGTTCTTTGCGCTTGCCCTTTGCTGGTTGCGTGGCTACCGTGTCGGGCATGCATGTAAAACGGTATATTCGATGGTTCCTCCTGTGTGCGGCTTTAGGTGTTTGTGGTGCTCTGCAGGCGCAGACCATGGGGTTCGAGGATGATGATTG
>JBLRXB010000246.1:0-2563 GCA_047920915.1 Kiritimatiellia bacterium | reverse complement strand
GATGTTACAAACCTCAAAAACAAATGTTCGACTCATCTACTCAAACAATCTTCGATTAAGGAGCTAAAAATCTTTTGGAAATGGCGAGGCGTCGATTCTTCTAGTGTATAGATGGGGCTTGAAAGGCCGGGAGCAATACACAACAAATAGTGGAAGAAACAACAGGGAGTGCTCAAGATGGAGACGATGCGAAGTGATCTGACAGTGGAAGATGGTGCGCGTGTAGACTTGGGAGCGGAGTTGCAGTCGGTTTTCGGGTTTTCGTGCTTTCGTCCGAATCAGGAGGAAATAGTGCGTGCGCTGCTTGCGCATCGGGATGTATTTGCCGTGATGCCGACAGGGGCGGGCAAGTCGTTGTGCTACCAGTTACCGGCCATGTTGCTGCCCGGGGTTTGTCTGGTGATCAGTCCGTTGATTTCGTTGATGAAGGATCAGGTGGATGCAGCGCAGGCAATTGGCTTAAAAGCAGCCTTTTTGAATAGTTCGCAGGGGCCTGAAGAGCAGCACGAGGTATCGGAGGCGCTGCGCGCGGGGGCGTTGGATCTGCTGTATGTGTCGCCGGAACGCTTTGCCATGCCGACCTTCACGACATTGTTGCGCGCGGTACGGCTGGCTTTTGTTGCGATCGATGAGGCGCATTGCATTTCGGAGTGGGGGCATGATTTTCGTCCGGATTATCTGGAACTGTCTCAGATTGTGCGGCTTTTTCCGGATTGTCCGATTGCGGCCTTTACGGCGACAGCCACACACAAGGTGGCGCGCGATATCATTACGAAGCTTGGCTTGCGGAACCCGTTCCAGCTCCGGGCTTCGTTTAACCGGCCCAACTTATTTTATCAGGTGGTACCCAAGACGGATCCGGATCGTCAGTTGCTGGCATTTTTGCGATCGCGTCGTGGAGAGCATGGTATTGTGTATCGTATGACGCGCCGTAGTGTCGAGGAAACGGCAGAAATGCTGACTGCCAATGGTATCAAGGCCTTGCCGTATCATGCCGGGCTTGATGATGCAGTGCGTGCTGCGCACCAGGAAGCATTTAATCGGGACGAGACGGATGTGGTGGTGGCTACGATTGCCTTCGGGATGGGGATCGATAAATCGAATGTACGTTTTGTGGTGCACGGGGATTTGCCGAAGAACCTTGAAAGCTATTATCAGGAGACGGGTCGTGCGGGACGCGATGGGGATCCCGCGCACTGCCTGCTGTTGTTTGGATATGGGGATGCGCCGCGCATCACGTATTTTATTGATCAGATTACGGATCACGCGGCGCGGCAGCATGCGCGGTCTTGTTTGGACAAGATGGTAGGATTTGGCTCGGCGCATGTTTGTCGGCGGCGGCAGTTGCTGGCGTATTTTCATGAACAGTATCCGGAAGAGAATTGCGGGATGTGCGATGTGTGTGCCGGTGCAGCGGAAGAGGTGGATGCAACGATAGAGGCGCAGATGTTGCTGTCGGCGATTGTACGTACGGGGAGTCGTTTTGGAGGGAATCATATTGTGGATGTGGTGACGGGGGCCAACACGCAGAAAATTCGCCAATTCGGGCATGATCAGCTCAAAACGTATGGTGTCGGGCGGGAGAAGGGCAAGCGGCATCTGCAGTCGGTTGTGCGTAGCTTACTGGCGCAGGGCTTTTTGAGGCAAACCGGTGATCGTTATCCCGTTTTGGAAACGACGGCACTGTCTGCGGCTGTGCTCGGGGGCGGGAAGCGCTTTCGTATGATGAAGCCCAAGGATGATGTCTTGACGGCCGGTTCGGCTGGGGATGCCGCTGATGCGATGCCTTGTCATGCCGCTTTGTTTGAAGCGCTACGCGTGCTTCGCAAGCAGATCGCGGAACAGCAAGGGGTGCCACCTTTTGTGGTGTTTTCGGATCGCACGTTGCGGGAGATGTCGGCGCGTATGCCGGCAGACGCGACCGAAATGCAGTGCGTGGGGGGCGTGGGTGCGCATAAACTGGAGCAATATGGGGCGGCATTTCTGGAGGCGATCGAGCTTTTCCGTCTGGCGAATCCCGAGGTGGAGCCTTTGCTGTCGGACGGTTATTTCGTGCCGGTTCCCCGGCGCGCTTCGCGTAGTGAGACACTGCAGGAGACGGCAGCTTTGCTGGATCAGGGGCTCGGTATCGATGCTGTCGCCGCGCAGCGCGGATTGACGACTGGCACGATTATGGGGCACATTGAGAAATTGGTTCAAGATGGATATTCGATTGATATCGACCGTGTCGTGGATATGCAGAAACTGGAACCGATCGCCGCGGTGTTGCGTCAGCAGGAAACGGCAGAGTTGAAGCCAGTGTTTGAACATTTCGAGGGTGCTGTGAGTTACGGGGATATTCGGCTTGCGCGCGCTTGGCTGCAGCTACGGGCGTCTGCTTTTGACGGTAGCATTCAGGCCGCATAATGAGCGATGGGGCGTCCCGGCATAGAGGGGCGCAGTGCATGCATAGCCCGCCTAAAGGCCCATTCTCCCGGAGGCGGGCCATGAACGCCCCATTACAGGGGCACACCAGGGTATTCGATTAAGGGTTGCGGTTAAGCGTGTTGTTTAAGCGTGTCGT
>JBLRXB010000245.1:0-2570 GCA_047920915.1 Kiritimatiellia bacterium | reverse complement strand
GGGGAGGCGAGAGAGGAAAAGGCGAGGGGGGGGAAATATTTCAATATCCAATAGCTGTTTGCGCCCTGCGGTAGGCTGCGGGGGTGGTACGCAGGTGGCGTTGGAAGTTGCGGTGGAGATTGACCCGGTCACCGAAGCCGCAGTCTTCGGCGATAACCTCCATGGGCCATTGGGTTTCTGCCAGCATGCGTTTGGCGTGATTGAGGCGGATTCGTGTCAAAACTGCATTGGGGGCATATCCCAAATCGGCTTTGAATGCCTGGTAGAACTTGGTGTGCGACATGCCCACGGCAAGCGCCACGTCCATGATCTGAATCGGTTCGGCGAAATGCTGTTGCATAAACTGGATGGCTTCCTCCCCGGCTTGGGTATGTGCAGCAATCACATCGCTGCTGGTGCGCACGGCAATGCCGGATGGCGGGAAAAGTATGGGGTTGGATGGTGCAGGTTGGCCTGCCATCATGTTCGCCAGCAGGTCGCACACCGTTTCGGTATAGGCATCAAAATCCACAGTGATGCTGGAAAGTGGAATTTGCGCACTTTCGCGAAAAAGGTCGATATCTAGCATCCCGAGCACGGCGACTTTCTCTGGTACCTTGATGGCAGCATGCTGGCAGGCTTCAATGATTTCAATTCCGCTGCCATCATCATGCGCGAAAACTGCGAGTGGTTTGGGCAGCCTTGCCAGCCGCTTTTGCAGCCATACTTGTCGCTCGGCCCAGTCTTCGCGCTTCACGTTCGCGCTTTTTTCGGCTGACAGGTTCGTCACTTTGCAACCATGCTTCCGCATCAGGTTTTTGAAGGCTGCCAGCCGCAACGTGCATGTATAGCTGTTGACCCGGTGGTAATAGGCAAAATGGCGGAAGCCGCGTTCCAGAAAATGTTCGCTAACGGCCTTTGCAACGACATCGTTATCAATACCCACACGCGGTATGGGAATATCCGGATCATTCAAGCTCAGCGAAACGACAGGACAGGTGGTTTTGTGAAAAAAATCGCGGAGGGTGGCTGGATCACCATCTAGCGTGGTTATAATGCCGTCACCCGACCAGTGTGCGGGAAGTTGTCCGCTCGCCAGCATCTGTAAATTCAGATGCCAGCCATGCCGGGCTGCATGGCGCGCTATACCTCGCATGAGGTCGTGCTGCCACCATAGCCCAACAAATAGGATGCGTTTTGTAATCTCATTTTTCATGCGTCCAAACCGTACGAAATGTAACATATTTAGGACGATTGTATATATAATATTTTCACGATTATGCTTATGTTGTCAACAGGTGTGGCTTAAATTGTGCAATTGTCTGTTTGTTTCAGATGTTGTTCGGACACAAGTTTCGCGATTTTGCACTGGTGAGTGGAAGTCAGGGGGCCAAGATGGCGCAACATAAGAAGGGGATAAGTATGAAAAAGCACGCGATGTGGTTTCTGTTGGTGGCGCTTTTCTTGGTTATTGGAGGGGGGCACACGGCGTATGCGGCAGTACTTTTGGATGAAAACTTCGAGGCGTTGGCGCTCGGGGATTTGGATGGCCAGAATGACTGGGAGGCATCTAGCGTCATTGTGCAAACGAATGTAGTCAAGTCGGGTTTGCAGGCTGCACAAATTACAGATGATGGCTATATGCGCCAGGTTTTTGCAGGGGGGGATACGAATGTCTGGACCGACTTATATTTGCAGCCGGTATTCTTTGACGCGGGAGCAGATCCCACATTCGATCCTGATACAACAGTAGTTTTTTATTTCAATGCGGATGGCCATCCGGTCTTTTTCGATGGTCAGATTGCCGTGGTGACAAATAGTTATACAGCGACAACGGGGGAATGGATTCGCGTGAGTGTGCGAAGCGATTACGTCGCGAAGACTTGGGACTTGTATATCGACGGCGACCTGATTGCAGAAGACCTGGGTTTCTACAATGATCAGAAAGAATCCTATACTTTGTTTGTGATTTCTGGTGCGGGTAGTTCGGCGGCGTACGTCGACGACGTCCTGATACAGGGGGCGGTCAGTTATGCCGTTGTGTATGATGGAAATGAGAACACGGGTGGCGATGTTCCGGTGGATGTCAACAGTCCATATCCAGCCAATGCCCAGGTGACGGTGCTCGGCAACACGAATGCGCTGGTAAAGACCGGTCATGTATTCGCTGGTTGGAACACGCTGGCGGACGGCGAAGGCGATGCCTATGCGCCGGATGATACCTTCAATATCACCTCCAACACGACGCTCTATGCGCAGTGGGTGGAAGAGGGTGCATTGGCCGTAACCGGCGGCAATCTGGAGTCCTCGGGAACATTCGGAGGACCATTCGTTCCGGCATCGATTCAATACACGCTGGAAAATGCTGGTGGTGTTGACATTGACTGGTCGGTTTCCGTAACTGCGATCTGGCTGGATGTAAGCGAAACCTCGGGAACCCTTGCAGCGGGAGCCTCGACAAATGTCACGGTATCGCTCAATGCGGAAGCGGATACCCTCGCTGTCGATACCTATGGTGATGTGATCACGTTCGCGAACACTACGGATGGAAGCGGCGACACCACGCGTACTGTCAGTCTGACGGTTGCGCC
>JBLRXB010000244.1:0-2573 GCA_047920915.1 Kiritimatiellia bacterium | reverse complement strand
GGTTAGGAATGCATTAGCTCCTTAATCGAAGATTGTTTGAGTAGATGAGTCGAATATTTGTTTTTGAGGTTTGTAACATCTTGGTGCGCATAGTGTTCAGTGTTCAGGAAAGACAAAAGGTCGACCATCCTGAACACTTTCAGCGAAGCTGGCTAGGGCTTATAAAGTAAAAGGGTAGTACTGTTTGGAGGTAAAACAAAAAACTAACACGGTGCTTTCTCGCGTCTAATAGAAGTCTTGTTCAGTCATCATATGAAAACAGACATGTTGGAATCCGTTGGTGCAACAAGCTCGTCGGCGGGACGTGGCGCACGTTGCGATTTACATATTCACAGTAAGTACTCCGATCGGCCATCTGAGTGGTTCTTGCGGCGCATCGGCGCGCCAGAGAGTTTTGCGGAACCCCGCGAGCTTTATCGTTTGTGCCGGGAACAAGGGATGGATTATGTGACGATTTCGGATCATAATTGCATTCGGGGCGCGTTGGAGATATCCGATTTGCCGGGCACATTCCTCTCGAGTGAATTGACGACGTATTTTCCGGAAGATCGCTGCAAGGTACATGTGTTGGTGAGTGGAATCAGCACGCAGCAGTTCGAGCAATTACAGGCCGCACGAGAGAACGTTTATGATTTGCGCGCGTATCTGGTTCGTGAGCGTATTGTGCATGCCGTGGCACATCCGCTTTTCCGGGTGAATGACCGTCTGACGGTGGCGCATTTTGAAAAACTGCTTGTGCTATTTAATGTGTTTGAAGGGATCAACGGTTCGCGCGATTCCAAGGGGTGCGCCGTTGCGCGTGCTATTCTGCAGAATCTGGATCGCTCTACGGTCGATCTGTTGGCAGACAAGCATAACCTGGAGCCGGCGGGTGAGCGTTATTGGGAGAAAAGGTATACGGGCGGTAGCGATGACCATAGTGGCTTGTATGCCGCACAGGCCTACACCGAGACGCCTTCGGCCAAGACGGTTTTTGACTATCTGGAGCATTTACGCGCCGGACGGCATGTGCCCGGTGGTCGTGATGGCTGTTCCTTGCAGCTTGCCAACAGTTTGTTTCATATCGCGCATCATTATTTACAGGTGCGCCTTGGTGGTGGAGAAGGTGGCAATAATCTGATCAGCCTATTACTGAAAAATGCTGCGGGGCCATCCAGCAGCAGTGCCGGTGTCTCTGTTGGTCGCGGAGGGCTGTTGCGACGCATGGTCGAACCTGTGGTGCGCCGACATAAGCTGAAGCAGCTTTCCGAACCAGAAAGGCTACTGGTAGAGGATTTTCTGGCAATTGCGGATATGGAGGAAGATGAGGCACCTCCTGCAATTGGGCACGATGCACGCTTTGCCATGGCGGCCCGTCTTGCGCACCCGCTAACGCTTTTATTGTTACGACGGTTTGTGGATAAAACCAAAGGCGGGGATCTGATGGGTGCTTTGCAGGCATTGGCTTCTATGGGACCCGTTGTTCTTGGGGTAATGCCGTTTATGACGGCCTTCTCGACGCAGCACAAAGACAATACCTTTATGCGTGCACTCTGTTTGCAGTATCCAGCCGGGGAAGCGGTGTTGCGTGGAAAAGGAGGCAAGGCCTGGATCACCGATACGTTTTATGAGGTCAACGGGGTGGCCCGGACTATTCATAAGCTGGCAGCCTTGTCGCATGCTGCCGACAAGCCGGTGACCGTTTTGACATCGATTGAAAATCCGGGTGAATGTCCGTTTCCGGCCTATAATTTCAAGCCGGTCGGCACGTTTTCGTTGCCGGAATATCCTGAGCTGACGATGGCGCTGCCACCACTACTGGATGTTGTTCGTCACATCGAGGAGCAGGATTATGATTCCTTGATCATTTCCACGCCGGGTCCAATGGGGTTGGTCGGGTTACTTGCGGCGCGTGTGCTGAACCTGCCGGTGCGGGGTATTTACCATACTGATTTCCCGCATTACGTGGAAACCTGGACGGATGATGCTTCCATGGGAGAGATGGCCAAGCAATTTATGCGTTGGTTTTATCGCAATATGGAAATCATCTATGCGCCCACGCGGGCGTATGAAGATGTTTTGGTTGATCTCGGGTTCCGGCGCGATCAGCTTGCTGTATTACCGCGAGGCGTGGATCCGGAGGAGTTCAATCCGCGATTCAGGGATGCAACGTTCTGGGAGCGCTTCGGTTTGCCTGCCGTGGATTTTGTGTATGTGTATGTGGGCCGGGTATCGTCCGAGAAAAATATTGATGTATTGCTGGAGGCGCATCGCTCTCTGACACGCGATGGTCTTGCGGTGGGCTTGGCGGTTGTGGGGGATGGGCCGGATATGCAGCGGCTGAAGGAAAGGTATGGCGATGATCCAACGATTGTGTTCACCGGCTATCTGCATGGCGATGATCTGTCCTGCGCTTTTGCCAGTGCGGATGCGCTGGCGTTCCCCAGCATGAGCGATACCTTCGGGAACGTGGTACTGGAGGCAGCGGCTTCCGGTTTGCCTGCTGTGGTGTCCGATAAAGGCGGTCCGCAGGAATTGGTGCGTGCGAACGATGGCGGGATTGTTTGTGATGCGCGGCAAGCGGCGACGTATGC
>JBLRXB010000243.1:0-2627 GCA_047920915.1 Kiritimatiellia bacterium | reverse complement strand
GCATGCTGATGTTGACATCGCAACGCATGTTCCCTTCCTCCAGATTGCAATCACTTACCCCGGCATAGAGCAGGATCTGCTTCAAAGCTTGCAAAAAAGCGTATGCTTCCTCCGGAGACGTCATGTCCGGGTCCGTCACAATCTCCATCAACGGATGGCCCGCCCGGTTGAAATCCACACCACTCGAAGCCCCGAAATGTGTATTCTTGCCCACATCCTCCTCAAGATGAATACGCGTTAAACCAACCCGCTTTTCGGTACCATCGGCCAATTCCACTGTCACACCACCACCTTCACAAAGCGGCTTGTCATATTGCGAAATCTGATAATTCTTCGGCATATCCGGATAAAAATAACTCTTCCGATCGAACTTGCTCCAGTGGCAAATCTTGCAACCGAGCATGAGTCCCGAAATCACCGTCAACCGGATCGCTTCACGGTTCATTACCGGCATGGCCCCCGGATACCCCAGACACACAGGACAAACAAGTGAGTTCGGTTCTGCGCCATACCCCGTTGCACAGCCACAAAACATCTTCGAACGGGTTTTGAGCTGTACATGGACTTCCAGCCCGATTGTTGTTTCGTACACCATTACGCCCCCGCCTTTGTACGCTGCTGTTCAAATGCATGGCCCACCCGTAGCACCTGCATTTCCCCTAAAGCCGGCCCCAGCACCTGCAACCCAACTGGCAATCCTTCGCGAGTCGGGTACGACGGCACCGACAACGCACAGATGCCCGCCAGGTTCGCCGTGGCCGTGAACACATCACTTAAATACATTTTCAAGGGATCATCCGTATTCTCCCCTACACGAAACGCCGGTGTCGGGGTAGTCGGCGCCAGCAGGGCATCGCATACCGTAAAAGCCTTTTCAAAATCCTGTAAAATCAAACGCCGCACTTTCTGCGCGCGCAGGTAATACGCATCGTAATAGCCACTGCTAAGCACGTACGTTCCCAGTATGATCCGGCGCTTCACTTCCGGTCCAAATCCTGCCGCACGCGTTAAACCATACATCGCCACCGGATCACCACCCTCCGAAACGCGCTGCCCGTAGCGCACCCCATCAAAACGAGCCAGATTCGCCGATGCCTCGGCTGTCGCAATTATATAATAGGTTGCGATCGAATATTCCGTGTGGGGCAAGGATACATCCACAATCTCTGCCCCGAGGGACCGACAGGTCTCCACCGCTTGCAAAATCGATTCGCGCACAGCGGCATCCATCCCGTCCACAAAATATTCCTTAGGCAACCCCAGCCGCATTCCCGTCAAGTCGCTTTGCAGGGCTTGAAGATAATCAGGAACTTCGGCCGCCAGCGTCGTAGAATCCATGGGGTCCTGCCCAGCCATCGCCCCCAGAAGAATGGCCGCATCCTCCACGGTGTGCGTCATCGGACCAATTTGATCCAGCGAGGAGGCAAATGCGGTCAACCCATACCGCGAGACACGCCCGTAGGTCGGTTTCAATCCCACACAACCACAAAATGCCGCTGGCTGCCGAATCGATCCGCCCGTATCCGTGCCCAGCGTGGCGATTGCCTCGCCCGCGGCCAAAGCCGCAGCCGAGCCGCCGCTCGACCCACCTGGCACGCGCGCAGAATCCACCGGATTGCGCGTCACCTGATAGGCCGAATTCTCAGTCGAGGAACCCATCGCAAATTCATCCATATTGGTGCGTCCCACAAACACCGCGCCCGCTTCCCGTAACCGTGCTATCACCGTGGCGTCATAGGGTGCTTCGTATCCCGCCAGAATCTTCGAGGAACACGTGCAGGGCTGCCCGGTGACATTGAGTAAGTCCTTGATGCCGATCGGCACCCCCAGCAATGGCCCGCGCTGGCCGTCGGCACGAGCCCGATCCGCCGCCCGCGCCTGTGCCAAGGCCATCTCGGCATCTAGCGAAACATAGGCCTGGATATCGGTATCCACCTCGCGAATGCGCGCAAGCAACGATGCGGTCAAGCCCTCAGCCGTACAAACACCACGCGCCAGCAAGTCGCCAGCCTTCCTCACCGTTAACTGCGATATATCTAGACTGCTTTCATCCATAGCGATCAAGTCCCATTCCGCCTCACACGGAAAACGAAGTTACTCCACAATTTTCGGTACAGCGATCAGGCCCTCGCGCTGATCCGGCGCATTCGCCATCACCTGCTCATGCTGGATACCGCGCCGCGGCTCATCCTCCCGCCACACATTCGATACCGATACGGTGTGCGACAAAGGCGCAACCCCCGACACATCCAGCTCACCAATTTTTTCCACATAATGGACAATTTGCTCCATTTGCCCCTGAAACAAAGCAATTTCATCGTCTGTCAATTGCAAGCGTGCCAGATGGGCCACATACGCCACATCCAACCCACCCGACTCCTGCTGCGCACCATTTGCCATGCTATCAAAACTCCCTCGTCAACTCGCCTGCACCCTCAGTTGGCACCACAATCCAGAAAACACATGCACTGTATCGCAGATACATGCCGCTGTAAACATCAAGAGGTCCGAACAAAACGAAAACAACCTGTTCTCATCAAGTCAGGGGCTCCGGAAAAAGCTACACATTTTTGTTCTCAGTATCCCGCTGCCCGTAAATGATTCTCGGTCAGCGTGCAGCTCCCAAC
>JBLRXB010000242.1:0-2663 GCA_047920915.1 Kiritimatiellia bacterium | reverse complement strand
TGTCAATCAGGACGCCCATGGATCCCTCATAGCGTCGGTTGCAAGCTTGGAACGAGCAGCCGGAACATCGTTGGCAAACGCATTCGCATCATCCGCAGGTAAATGCGGCAGTGAACGAAGTGTCGCGGGCAAGTTACCGTAGAAAACGGGTTGGGTAAAACCTCGCCCCCCACATGACGATTACGGATTACGAGTGGCTCATCGTCCATCGTAATCCTTATCTACCTCTTTCACAAAAAACCTAGCGACTCCAGGAACCGATCCATTTCGGTGACGGTCTTCTGGTAATATTCCGTATTCGCATAATTAAAGAACCCGTGCGGTTGCCCATCGTAAATGTGCAGATCACAGCGTCGTCCCTTTTCTTCCATTAACCGTTTGTATGTGTTGGCCGTTTCCACGGGAACGTGCTTATCGCGGGTTCCAAAAAACACAACCGTCGGGGGCGTGGATACACTGATATTGTGCATCGGCGAAATGGACTGCCAGTATTCCTGTACCCGGTCATGCCCATACCCTCCGGGGCCATTGTCAAATACAGGATTGAAGAGCACGAGCGCAGCAGGAACGGCACAGATCGTAAGGTCTTCACCCGCTTCATCAAATGCGTTCGTCGTGCCCGTGGCCGCTGCCACATGACCACCGGCAGACCCGCCGCCCGCCAAGACTTTGGCCGGATCCACCCCCAGTTCTCCCGCATGCTGGCGAACCCACCTGATCGCGGACTTGCCATCCTTTACACATTCGATTGGGGTTGTCTGATGCTGGCTTCTGGTCCGGTATTCAGCCGCGATCGCCACCATGCCACGGGAAGCCAGATGCTCGCAATGCGGATAGAACTGGCTCGGCGAACCACCCACCCAGCCGCCCCCAAAAAAGAAGACCATGGCAGGCCGCTTATCCGACGCCTTATGCCCCTCGGGATTAAAAACGTGCAGCTTTAATTGAACCTCACCGACGGTCTTGTAAACCAACGACTTGTCCGGCTTGAATCCCTCTGTCTCCAAAGCATACCCCCTTACGGCTGAAAGCATCACAGCGAACAAACAGACCACAATATCAATTACTCTCATCCTTTTCCTTCGGTTGCGTTTCGCAACCACGCGAAATAGTCGGGCAGGCCAGCCGTAATCGGCAGGCAAATGACTTCCGGAACCTCATAGGGATGCATCTGCCGGATCAGGCACTCGACAGAGGAATAGCGGTCGGTCGTGGTCTTGATCAGTGCCAGCGTTTCCCCCTCATGATGAATTTTCCCCTGCCAGCGGTAGGAACTAGATACCGGAAGCGTCTGGATGCAGCCCGCCAACCGATCATCCAAAAGCTTCTCAACAACGCGCCGGGCACTATCCTCGTCCGGAAAAGTCGTCATAACCATACATGCCGCTGTACGCATGCACGGAATCATATGCAATTTTGATCTCTACGCAAGAGCCGAATCACACGCGCGGGCCAGATTGTTTGCCCAACATCAATGGTTCCGGCAAACCCGATTCATGTACCAAATTGCCGCGTCCGCTTTTTCTCCAGCCGTAAAACCTTGCCGTTTTGTCCTGATTCATGCACAGTCGCCCACTTTTGTACAAACACGGACAGGGTAAAACATGATTTCGACTTCCAAGCTGACCAAGCGTTTCGGGGCGGACATTCTTTTTGAGGATGTCAGCGTACTCTTCACACCCGGTAACTGCTACGGTTTGATCGGTGCCAACGGCTCCGGTAAATCCACCTTTATCAAGATCCTCGCCGGGGTGATACCATCCAGTCATGGCGAGGTTACCATCGGCAAAGGTTGCACGATGGGCTACCTGCGGCAGGATCATGCCGAATTTGACGATATCGCCATCCTCGACACCGTCTATATGGGCAACGAAACGCTCTGGGCCTTGCATCAGGAGCGTGAACACTTGTATTCCAAGGCAGATCTTAGCGATGCCGAGAATGAGCGCTGCGGAGATGTCGAGGAAGCCTTCGGTGAGGCGGGCGGATACACGATGGAGGCCGATGCAGCAAAACTGCTCAATGGCCTCGGTTTCCCGGATGATGTATTTTCCAGGAAAATGCGCACCCTTCAGGGCGGCTTCAAATTGCGGGTGCTACTTGCACAGGTACTCTTTGCACATCCAGATATCCTGCTGCTCGACGAACCAACCAACCATCTCGACATGGATTCGATCGAATGGCTGGTGGAATTACTCAAACGCTACGAAGGCACCGTCATCGTCATCTCGCATGATCGGTTTTTCCTGAATCAGGTCTGCACCCATATCGCCGATCTCGACTATCATGAGATCCGCATGTTTACCGGCAATTACGACGATTTCACCATCGCCAGTCTCGAGGCCCGTGAGCTGCGTGAAAAGGCCAACAAGAAAATGGAAAAACAAATTCACGAACTAAAAGCGTTCATCAGCCGCTTCAGCGCCAATGCATCGAAAGCCAAGCAAGCCACCTCGCGTCAGAAGTTGCTGGGGAAGATCGAAGTCCAGGAAGTCAAACCCAGCTCCCGCGTCTCTCCCTACCTGCGATTTTTTCCCAAAAACCGCCTTGGCGACAAGGTGATCGAGGTCTCCGGCATTTCCAAGGCTTACGAATTGCCGCTATTTACCGACTTTTCCTGTACCATCGACAAGCAGGAGCGCATCGCAATCATCGGCAAAAAC
>JBLRXB010000241.1:0-2666 GCA_047920915.1 Kiritimatiellia bacterium | reverse complement strand
CTGGGTGCCGGTGGTGAAGGAAGTTGAGAAGCGGCGCGAGCCCCAACTCACCGTTTACCTCCACCGGGATAAACCCGGTGGGCGGTGAAGGTGCGGGAGTGATAAACGAAGAAAGCGAATATTTATGGAAAAGATGAAGGTTGGCATTGTAGGTTGCGGGAATATCAGTGGGATTTATTTCAAGAACTTATGCACGGTGTTTAGCAATGTGGAAGTTGCGGCTTGTGCGGATTTGGAGGCTGATCGCGCACAGGCCAAAGCCACGGAATATCCGGGGGTACGGGTTTGCACGCTGGAAGAGATGCTGGCGGATCCGGAGATCAAGCTCATTGTGAACTTGACCACACCGCAGGGACATTATCCTGTGTCGATGCAGGCGGTAGCCGCAGGCAAGCATGTCTACAGCGAGAAGCCGTTGACCTTGACGCGGGCCGAGGGCAAGGAATTGCTGGCAGCCGCAGAGAAAGCTGGCGTGTTGGTTGGTAATGCGCCGGACACCTTTCTGGGGGCAGGCATCCAGACCTGCCGTCGGCTGATGGATGAGGGACTGATCGGAACACCTGTTGCCGCGCAAGCGTTCATGCTGTGTCCCGGTCACGAAGGCTGGCATCCTGATCCGGAGTTCTACTACAAGAAGGGTGGCGGCCCGATGTTTGATATGGGGCCGTATTATCTCACGGCACTAGTGTCCCTTCTCGGCCCCGTAAAGCGTGTGACAGGATCGGCGCGCATTTCCTTCCCGCAGCGCACCATCGGTAGTGAGAAGAAGCGCGGGCAGATCATCGATGTCGAGGTCCCGACGCATGTTACGGGCATCATGGATTTTGCGAGTGGAGCGATCGGTACGATTGTGACGAGCTTTGACTCGTGGGGCTCGCAAACGCCGCGCATTGAGATTTTCGGTTCCAAAGGGACCCTTTCTGTCCCGGATCCGAATACCTTTGGGGGTCCGGTCAAGGTGAAGCTCAAGGGAGAAAAGGAGTGGAAGGAGCTTCCGCTCACCTGTGGTTTCGAGAAAAATGGTCGTGGTCTGGGACCGTCCGATATGGTAGAGGCTGTGCGTGCCGCTCGTCCGCATAAGGCCAATGGTGCGTTGGCCTATCATGTGCTTGACCTGATGCATGCCTTCCATGATGCTTCCGAGCAAGGACGCCACATTATGCTAGAAAGCACATGCGAACGTCCCGAGCCTATGCCGGAGGGACTGTTTGAGGGAACGTGGTGAGAGGAAGATTTGGAATGTTGGAAGGCTGGAATATTGGTAGGCACGTGATAGGATTGCCGCTTTTCCAGCATTCCATGATTCCAAAATAGGTCAGCAACAAAGACAGGACCAGCATATGAGCAAGACCAGGGCGGTATTGGTTGGTTGCGGTGGAATTTCCAACGCTTGGCTGGGTACGGCGACGGTCAAGAAGCAGGTGAATGTTGCCGGGCTGGTGGATTTGAGTCTGGATGCTGCCAAAGCAAAGCAAGAGCGGCATGGGTTGAAAAATGCGGTGATTGGCTCCGACCTCGCGGCGGTGCTCAAGGATGTGCAGCCCGATGTTGTCTTTGATTGTACAATACCGGAGGCGCATTGTGCTGTCACTCTCACGGCCCTCAAACACGGCTGCCATGTCATGGGCGAGAAGCCGATGAGCGACAGTATGCCTTCAGCGCGCCGGATGGCGGCCGCTGCGGCCAAAGCCGGCAAGGTGTATGCCGTGATGCAGAACCGACGCTATCTGTCCGGCATTCGGGCGGTACGCAAATTTATTGATAGTGGCGCAATTGGACCACTTGTAGCCGTGCATAGCGACTTCTTTATAGGGGCGCATTTCGGTGGTTTTCGCGATGTGATGGAGCATGTTCTGTTGTTGGATATGGCCATCCACTCCTTCGATCAGGCACGGTTCCTGACAAGGTCCGATGCGGAGTATGTCTATGCGCACGAATGGACACCGAAACATTCCTGGTATAAAAGCGGACCTTCTGCGTCTGCCATTTTTGAAATGCAGGATGGCTTGGTGTATACCTATCAAGGCAGCTGGTGTGCGGAGGGGTGTCCGACTGCCTGGGAATGCTCCTGGCGATTCATCGGGGAGAAGGGAACGCTAATCTGGAATGGTGGCGATTCGCTCCGTTGCGAAGTTGTGAAAGGCAAGACGGGGTTTATTCGTGAAATACAACCAAAGATCGTCCCCATGCGGTGTCCTAAGTACCTTGCTGGCGGGCACAATAGCGCAATTGCTGCATTTCTGAAGGCTGTCCGAGAGGGCGCAGAACCTGAGACGCATTGCAAGGACAATATAAAAAGTCTAGCGATGGTGCATGCCTCCGTGCAGAGTGCCACCAGCGGTAAACGCGTTCCGGTTAAAATATAAGGAGATGAAATGAGTGCAGTCCCCGAAAAAGATATTCGCATCGGTACACTCGTGAGCTGTGGCATGAAGGCCCCCGCCTACATCCAGCAGATCCAACAACATGGCTTTGAATCCTATAGCCTGACATTCTGGCAGACGCTCGAAGGCATTGATTTGAAGAAGCTGGCCAAGGAAGTAAAGGCCGTGTTGGCCGATAGGGATGCGGTGATCTCATCGCTGGCTGTATTCGGCAACCCGCTGGAGGACGGAGAGAAGGACAAGGCCACGCTGGCCGGCTGGAAGAAATGCATTGATGCCGCC
>JBLRXB010000240.1:0-2677 GCA_047920915.1 Kiritimatiellia bacterium | reverse complement strand
CAGGAACCACGCCCTCCACAGGCGGAAGGAATGAAAACTTTCCCCTCCTTGAGCGTGGTCAGCAGAGGTTTGCCTCCGCGCGCCTCGATCTCTTTCTCGCCATCATTGATCGAGATTTTTACATCCCCGTAGTTTCCAATAGTGGACTCGGCCGCCACCATGATCAAGGCCAGCACGGTTGAGATCCCGCACATGGCACCAACGCTAACGATAAGTCCTACAAACATACGTCATTCCTTTTTGCGGTTATACGCGGTTACGGTGTGGCGTTGCGTATTTCCTGAACTGGTTACACATGCATTCCGATGATCATTGAATGTTCAACACGCCCGAAAACCCCATAAAGGCCAGCGCCATGATACCGGCAATAATCAGCGTAATGCCGGCACCTTCTAATCCCTTGGGTATCTTGGAACGTTTCATATTTTGTCGAATGCCCGCCATCGCGAGAATGGCCAGCATCCACCCGATGCCACTACCGATCCCGTAAAAGAAGGATTCCGCAAAGGTGTATTCCCGGATCAGCATAAAGAGACTTACCCCCAAAATGGCACAGTTCACCGTAATCAGGGGCAGAAAGATGCCGAGCGCATTATAGAGCGGTTCCGATACGCGCTCGATAATCATTTCCACAATCTGCACGAAGGCTGCAATAACAATGATAAACACGATAAAACGGAAGTTTTGGAGGTTCAGCGGCGTGAGGATATGGTAATATACCAGCCAGTTGAGGACGGACGTTGCCGTCATGACGAACACGACTGCGGTACCGAGCCCCAGCGAAGTTTTTACTTCCTTGGATACCCCGAGAAAGGAGCACATGCCGAGGTAGTTCGTCAGCAGGATATTATTGGTGAAAATAGCGGCAAAAAAGATTGCGATCAGACCTGTCATTTCCTGCATCACTTACCTCCGGCGTCTTCGGGGACAATGTATGTCTTGATAATCCATATTAAGATGGCCAAGGCAAAAAAAGCACCGGGTGCCATCACCATGATCGTCCAATTGGTCCACCAGTCGCTAAACCAGGGGATGGAAAACCCCCAGAAGGTGGCCGATCCGGTTATTTCACGGAAGACGGCAATGATCAGCAGCACATAGGAATAGCCGATGCCGGATGCAATGCCATCGATGAGTGAGGGGAAAGGGGGATTGTTCAGGGCATAAGCCTCCGCGCGGCCCATGATGATGCAATTGGTGATGATCAAACCCACGTAGGGCCCCAGTTGGCGCGATACCCCCGGTAACGTGGCTTGAATGACCACGTCCACGATAATTACATAGGCCGCAATGATCAGCGTTTCGACCATCATGCGGATAGAGCCAGGTATCCACTTGCGCAGCAGCGAAACAGTCACATTGGAGCAGGCCAGCGTAAAAATGACCCCGAGACACATCACCACCGTATTCTGCACAACATTGGTTACTGCAAGTGTGGAACAAATGCCGAGGATCTGAGCAAATACAGGGTTATCTCTGCCTGCGCTCAACAGGAACTGCTTCTTGGTTTTGCCAGCGGCCATGGCGTATCTCCCTTAACGTGGCCCGACGAGTGTTTTGGCTCGATCGAGGCTCTGGTTCATGATCGTACGAACGGATGCTGACGTGATCGTGGCCCCCGTTACTTGATGAAAGGCATTTTCATCCTCGGTGAGGGAGCCCTTGTCTGAGGGTTCCGATAATAAATCGCGGAAAGGCCCCGATTTTCCAACGAACTGCCTCCGAAACCAAGGCTCATCGATACGGGCACCGAGTCCCGGCGTTTCCACGTGGTCTTGAAAATTGACCCCTCGAATGGTCTGGCCATCCGCTTCAAAGCCGACAAATGCGGTAATGCCGCCCCATAGGCCGGATCCGCGATACACCAGAACCAAGCTCTTTTCGCCCTTCTCGTTCGTAATCCAGAAATGGTCAGGGGCGTCATCGTCGTCGCGTACGATGGTCACATTTTCATCGAACCAATCCAGGAGCGCCTGCACACTCTCGTGCTGTGGCATGCCAAAGGCATCCGCAACGGCTTGCCGCAGGAACAGCCCACGGTTACGCTCGACACTCTCAGCCGTTACAATATCTACCAGCCCCACAAGTGTGATGGCCACAAACGTTACGGCGACCATGAAAAACACCGTAAACATGCGTTCTTTTACGAGGTCTGTTCTCATGCTATTTCTTTTTCCCCTTTAAACTGTTAACGGCATAATCGGTAATGGGCGAGAACATGTTGGCCAAGAGGATGGAGAATTGTGCCGCCGCGGGCCACACGGAAAAAGTGGTTAAAACCGGGTAAATCAGGCCGATAAAGGACCCATAGATCCATCGGGCTTCGTTGGTTTTGGGGGCCGAGACAGGGTCCGTGGCATAAAAGAACACGGCAAAGAGGACACTACCGGCAAATAAGGCCTGTTGCGGTGCGGCGGCAAAGGTTCCCGTGCTGGAAACGGCACCGGAGAAGTGCAACGCAGATTGCGAGATCAGGTAGCCCAGGATGGCGGTAACGACAATACGGTAATTGGCGGTTTTTGTAAAAAGCAGGTAGAGGCCACCGGCAAGAACGAGCAAGGCGCTGGTGCCGCCAATGACACCAGCGGTGTTTCCGAGAAAGAGATGGATCCATGTGAAATAATCGGATAGCACTTCCCCCTCTGCCAGCAGGCGTTCGTTGAGCAATGTTTCGGGC
>JBLRXB010000239.1:0-2683 GCA_047920915.1 Kiritimatiellia bacterium | reverse complement strand
GAATCAAAGTTTAGCGCAGGGCGGCAGCGCATGTTGCCAATTTCGCGCGAACCGTTTCGTCCAATGGAGGTAGCTCTAACGCTTTCAGGGCGACTTTATAATCAGCCCGTGTTTTGGCTCCCAGACAGATACTGTGGTTGCCCGGCAGGTCGAGCATATAACGAATGGCAACTTGCGACATCGTGTAGCCATCCGGAATGTACGGTTCGAAGACAGCGTAGCGGCGAAAATCTTCTTTGCCTGCCTGATTGGAACGATTGTCATTGGGATCCCAGGTGGGTTGATGCGCAAAGTATTTGCCACTGAGGCGACCTTGCGCCATGACGCCCCGCACTTGCGTCCCCACATTGTGCGCCGTAACCAGTTCGTATATGTCCGTTGCCTCGCGCAGCATGCTTGTGTTGTACTGCAGCACATCCAGCATGTCGGCAGCCAGCATCGCTTGGATGATCGTAATGTCATTTGTCGAAATACCATAGAATCGGCATTTGCCTTCTTTAACCAAAGCGTCCAACACGGCCTTGCCTGCATTAAGATCATCAATGTTCGGGGGACAATGATATAAATAGATATCAATATAATCCGATCTCAACCGTTGCAATGATCCTTCTATACTCGATCGGATCGTGCCCGGACTCGAATCGTCCTCACGGTTGCCATCCGATCCAACCCGATATCCGAATTTGGTTGAAACGATCCACTGGTCACGCTTGCCTTTGATTGCCTCTCCTACGCGCCGTTCAGACTCCCCGTTGCCATATTGTTCTGCCGTATCAATGAAATTGACGCCCATATCGCCAAGCTCCTGAATCAGGCGCAGCACATTCTTTTTGCCGGGGTCCGGGTGACCATCAGGCTTCCCTCCGAACCAAAGCGGTCCGGCCAGCTGCCAGGCACCAATACATATCGGGGATACTTCCAACTCCGTCTTTCCTAACGTGACATTCATGCGATCTACTCTTTCCGTAATAATGTGCGAATAAAAGGGCTGATTGCCGGATCCATCTCGCCGCGTTTCACGTCCTTGTCCCGCAAGGCCACCGTTGCTTCCAACGGCTTTCCGAGCAGACGTTCTGCATCTGCATACGACTTCGAGGCACCACCGCCGCCATGCGTACAAAAGAATGCCGAGCACGGAACCCTTGCAGCAACCTGTTGCAGTAACGTTCGTACTGCCGGGCATAGGGTGCCGGCCCATACCGGACTCCCGATGACGACCAGATCATAGTCGGCAAGATCCTTGTCCACGGCAGCCAGCTCCGTAAGGTTCTTGCGCCAGGCATCGAAGCCGCCTTTGATAAAGCCCCAGACGCCATCCCGGTTCGTCTGCTCCTGCAATTCCAATAGATCTGCGTGCAAGGATTGCGCCAGGCGGTCGGCAACCATTCGGGTACAGCCCGTACGGGAGTAATAAACGACCAATATTTTCATACGAGCACCTATTCCGGGATAATCATTAGATCGGATTGCAATACGCAAAGTAGATTTTCCACATGGCCGCAATGTGCTACACAACATCCGACATGTCAATATGCGGATATGAATCTGGATGCATGCCTGCTGTGTTTACCCCCAGTGTTGTATGCACACGTGCAGTCCTTCTACCACCAAGAAGTGCATCGCTACATTCGTGGCCCCTGTTAACCAGGCAGCTCTGACAGGTAGGCTGTGCAAAAAAGGTCGAGACATAGTATATCGTGACACGCCTTCAACACCGGGTACGAGAGGATGTGACCCAATGGTAGCTCGCAATCTAGCATTGTTGCTCCTGGCAGCGTATAACGGGGGCGATACAAGGTGGCTTAGGCGATTTTGCGCCTTGAAAGCAGCTGTTTTTTATCCAAGAGTATGTGAAATATCAAGCAGGAGGAGAATGATGATAAAGGGGCTTGCGCATGTGTGTCTGTCGGCTACCGATCTGCCGGCCGTTGAGCGGTTCTATTGCGAGGGAATCGGGTGTCGCAAGGTATTCAATTTCATCCGCGGCGGCGCAGTGACCGGGTTCTACCTGGAAGTGGCCGACAACACCTATATCGAGGTGTTCAACGGCGGGGAGATCAACACAACCGACCGCGTGCCGATCGCGCATTTCTGTCTGGAGACCGATGATATTGATGCGGTGATCCGGCGACTGGCCGACAACGGTTATGCCGTTACGGAGAAAAAACTCGGTGCGGACCAGAGCTGGCAGGTCTGGACGCAGGACCCGAGCGGCGTGCGTATCGAGTTCCACCAATACACGCCGCAAAGCTCGCAACGTACCCATCAGGACTGTATCCTGAATGGATGATGGCTGAATACTGAAGCTCGCGGTCCGTTGCGTGGCAAGCAGGATTCACCGCTACGACGCAAAGGGCGCGAAGGATGAGCCGGTGGGGGGGATTTAAAACCACGGAAATCACGGAACACACGGAAGGGAAGTAGTCTGATTTTAAGGCTATGGGATGAAGATGGATTCGCGGTGGTGTTGGAGAGCGGCGGCATCCGGCTGGAAGCGATGGGGCAGTATCAGTTTGTTGCCCTCAACTTTCAAGAAGTTGATTTGCTGGAATTCCGGCGGACGGTCTTTTTTCAGGGCGGCTGAAACCACCATACGAAAAATCTCATCAAACGTGATCACCCCGCGATCAAAAGCGCGGTCATACAACGCATTCAGGCAAAGACCGTTGGTCGGATCCGCGCG
>JBLRXB010000238.1:0-2691 GCA_047920915.1 Kiritimatiellia bacterium | reverse complement strand
GACCAGAAGCTTCAGCGCACGCTCACCATACAAAAAATTCATATCCGCCAATCGAAGAAAAGCCCGTCTCACGCGCCTCTTCAACCAGCTCTCGTTCCCGTAGATCCCATGACCCCAAAACATCACGCGCCGGCCGCGAGCCCGAAGTATCAAAACCGCGATCCAGGTGGAGAGGACATACATGTCTCCCAGGAAGACCGTTATCGCCGCGGGCGTATTCGCCGCTCGCCCCACCACCCCCGTTTGCCAGAAAAGTACCCCACGGAACCGATGATTCCGAACCTCAGTCAACCGCTCAGAAAATCCAGTCCATTCCACCCCTCCAGCATCGAGTTGTTTGAGCGACGATCGAGGCTCTCTTCCAAAAAAGAAGCTGATCCGGTATTCCTTCAACCCAAGCAGCTCTAGCCAAATCCGCTTTCGGTAGTGCGAGGCTAAATTTGTAATAAAGTCTACTTCTTGCACAAGTCCGTCCCGTCGCTCCTACAGCATCCTTGGAGAGTCATGCAGCCACGCGCCGGTTCCGAAGTTCCATGCCACTTTTCTCGCAGAAACTAGCGTGGCGGCTGCGATTGCCGTTCGAGTTGCACAGGCAGGTAAACTAGCCTGTGCTCGAGTGCGAGCAGATCCTCCTCTTAATGCCCCTCCCCATCCCGATTGTCTGGGAACGAGACGATTCCATCTTTTCCGTCCGTGCGTGCCATATGACCGGTGCTGGGGTTCACCGTACTCGGGTGCTGCCACAAGCCCTGCCACATGCGGGCTGTTGAAGCTTTGCCAGATGCAAACGGAACTCATCTAACGAGGCACGGCTCCATAACATAGTGGAGCGAACTGCAACACCGATCGCAATCTGCCGCCACAAGTACTTCGGGAAGGTACTTATCTGGCAACGACCCGGAATCCTCCGCGCAGCAGCCACCAAACAAGAAACAGGCCTGCCAATCCGAACACCGGCGCGAACCCACGAACCACATAAGCAGCCAGGCCACCCCATACCAACGTCATTGCTTGCGCTAGCATGTATGCCAATAGCACAAAGTAGATGATCCAGACGGACGAACGACTCTTAGCTGCCCACTCCTGCGCCCAGACAAGCAGCCGTGTAAACGCAATGATGAGAAGCGTCCCGGATAGGGGTCCCAAAACTCCAGCATAATATACAAACTCCCCATATGCCGAAGCCGCCATAGAGTGGCCGGTCTGTGAATATTGCGGCAGCAATTCGTAGACCATAACTCGGCCAAAGCCTTCTGGTTTTTCAGACCACCAAACCCGTGGAACCCAGAAAAACACGCTGAACACCACTTGCTCGAGCCACTCCGTTGCTGGGCGGATTCCCCAAACATCGCTGCGCTCCACGATGTCTGCCAGCGTGGTGAAGGGTGCAAAAATCGACCCAAGACCGGATCCGGTTTCGAAGGTATACCGGGCACTCTCAACCCCCAGGGTTACGTCTCGGCCCATCGTGCGATGGAGCCCCGCCCATGCCAAGCCCAACGGCGCGGCGGCGAGAATAGCCACCTTGTAGACCCAACCCGGTCGAACCCATGACGCAATAATAACGACCGCCAGCAACATCGCCGCGACATTCAAACGCCCAAAAAGATCAAATGCGACGTTCAGATAGACCGCGATTGATCCGAGACCTGCAAGACCTAATGCCGCGCAAAGCACATACCGGTTCGCCGATAGCGCGAAAAACGCAGACGCTGCGAACAATGCAGGAAACAGCCCAATTACAGGCCTCCAGAATGCCTTGAACAGCGGCTCATACAGATAAAGCGCCAAAAACGCCCCATACAATCCCAGCACGAACACCGCAAAAACCCCTGGTCGCATCCACGCGCGGCGATTGCTGCCATTCATTGCTGGAACTGTCGGTGTTCGGTGTTTCGTCAACATCAAAGCAACCAAAAGAAACAGTAGTCCGAGGCTTGTCGCTACCTCGTAGGAGTCGTGCCCGAACATGAACGCGGTATAGACCGCTGGAAGGCCAAGATTAATCGCGAAGGCAAGGTATACGACACTCATTGGCGTGATTACATTTGCCCCGAAGCTTACAAAACCCCAGAGTGATCCGATAAGAAGCAGGACCGCGATGTCCGTGGCAAACTTGGGACCCATCAAAGGTGCCCCAAATAGCTGTGTGGCGAACATCGCGAACCCCGCAAAAATACAAAGGGAAACGATAGCCCACCATCGTTGCAAGTCCTTGACCCGGACTCGCAGTCCGTTCTGTCGGAAACCGCCAACCCGCACAGGCCGACCCACTAATATAGTTCGCCCACTGATCGATCGTCTTTGCCGCATCTCGGTTCCCGAATACAAGGTGAGATATCTACTATCTAGAAGGGTAATCCAGTATCGTCACCAGCATCCACGAGAATGCATTCAACAGACAGAGGTGGTCTGGGTTGATTGGACAACATTTCGGGAAGGATAAGTGATTGTCATCGGTCATCACGGTTCAGGCTGCTTCCCTCAGCCCGCTGGTCTGGAAGTAAACCTCATCCGGCGTGCGGCTGCCAAGCGCCTGGTGCGTCCGAATGCTGTTGTAGAAGCCGAAGTATCGTGTCAATCCGGATCTGGCATCGGCGACAGTGTCGTAGGCTCGCAAGTAGACTTCTTCATATTTGACGCTGCGCCACAGCCGTTCGATGAAGACGTTGTCGAGCCAGCGGCCCTTAC
>JBLRXB010000237.1:0-2705 GCA_047920915.1 Kiritimatiellia bacterium | reverse complement strand
CAGGCACACTCAAGCTTCTGGAACGGCTTGGTGGCGAGACTATTCGCATGCGTTTTGTTCCGGCGGGAACGCTTTGGCCTGTATGCATCGATCCTGCGCAACTGGATCAGCTTATTTTTCATTTGTGTTTGAATGCGCAGGATGCCATTGAAGGAGAAGAGGGAGAGATCGCGGTTGAGATTTCAAATGATGCCGGTGGCGCGCAGCTTGCTGTTGTTCGTCCGGATTTTGCGTTTGGGGATTACGTGCGCTTACGTGTTCGTGATACGGGGTGCGGGATGATGCCCAACGTATTGGACCATATGTTTGATCCCTTTTTTACGACAAAGCCGGATCATGCAGGGTTAGGGATGACCACTGTTTTTGGGATCGCCAAGCAGAATAAGGGATATGTTGTGGCAGCAAGTGGGGCCGAAAAAGGGTCTGTTGTTGATGTTTATCTACCCCGGTATGTAAAAGAAGAGCAGAAGTTGGAGCGGAATTCTTGTTAACGTTATCTGGTCTATTACGTTTGTTCTTGTAAAGATGTGTGATTGAACCGTAGAGTAAAAACTATGCAAGAAACTGTAACGACGCTGGAACGCATCCGCGAATGGGCAGGGGAAGCGGCTGGCAATTTCATGCTTCTAGAGGTGCGTGATTTACAAGGACTGGCACGCCTGACAAAAGACTTCCAGCAAATGGCCTCTGTTTGCGCGGGTGCAGAGCAAGCTGCGGATATACGTGCTTATGCGGGTGTTCTGGCGTCGGCCGCGGATTCTCTCAAATCGATCATCTTGCAGGACGCATCCGATCCGGATGTTGTATGGGATCAAATTGCAAAAGTTCTGGAGCAGGGCCAATCACTGGGATTACACCCTGTGCGTGCCTGTACTCCCGAGCAGGAACCCGATGGCGGGTCTTTGGATGTTGTTGCGGGTGCCGAAGCACAAGCCCCTCCGTCTAAGAGCGATTATGCGCCTTGGGTGGATGATGAGATCGTGGCTGCATATGTGGAGCAGCAGAGTGCTGTTTTGCCCGAAATGGAGCAACAAATCCTTGCATACGAATCGCAGCCAGACGCAAGTATGGTGTCCTCTTTACGGCGGACGATCCACACACTGAAAGGCGAATCGGGCGTTGTCGGTGCTATGCATATCGAGCAAGTCTGTCATCGTATGGAGGATTATCTGGATGCGGCAGAAAGTGGAGATTCGATTGCAACGGATGTGCTGCTGGCCGTGCTGGATTGGATCGGGGATGCGGTGCGCTTATTTGGCGATGGCGGCAAGGGCGTGAACCCTGCGCCGATTCTGGCTTTATTCCAGCAAGATGTTCCCATCGCGTCAGGTGTCGAGGCAAATCAGCCAGCAGGGGCAATCTTGCCGGAGGCCGCATCCGGACCGGATGCGGTGGAAACGATGGTACCGATCGGGGATCGAGAACTGGCTCAGGACTTTGTGACGGAATCCCAGGAGCATTTTGAAGCAGCCGATGAGCATTTGCTGGTTTTAGAAAAAGACCCGGCAAATGTGGAATCAATTGGTGCCGTTTTCCGAGCCTTCCATACGCTCAAGGGCGTTTCCGGCTTTCTGGGTTTGGCACCTGTCGGGGACTTGGCGCATGCGGCCGAAACCTTGCTGGATGACATTCGCAAGGGAAAACAAACATTTACGGGTGCGGCGGTGGATGCCACGTTTGATGCGCTGGATCATTTGAAGCTCATGATTGCGGATTTGGCATCGGCTTTGCAACAGGATACCGATTTTCCAGTGCGGCCCGAGATGACATTATGCATCAAGGCACTAACCTTGATTAATGCATCTGGAGATACACATGATGTTACAACCGCGACAGATGTACCTTGCGATCCTGTTACAACAGATGCTCTTGTGGAGGAACGAAAAGTGCCGGCATCCACGGGCACAGCAAGCGTGGTGTCCACCCATGAAAACCGCTCGGCTTCGGGCGATGCCAAACTGAATTCGCCTTCTGGCGGTGGTCGAGCTACTGCTGATACGGGGGGCACGATGAAGGTGGACGCACAGCGGATTGATCTTTTGCTTGATACGATTGGAGAGTTGGTCATTGCAGAGGCTATTGTGGCTGGCGATCCCGAGATCCAGGCGATCAAGTCCCTGCGTCTGGAAAAGAATATTGCCCTGCTGGGTAAGATCACGCGTTCGTTGCAAGATATGGGGATGTCAATGCGATTGGTTCCGGTGGATCCTGTGTTTCGAAAAATGGCCCGTTTGGTGCGGGATCTCTCGCACAAGTCAGGCAAGAGAGTGGAGCTTGTGATTGAAGGGGGCGAGACCGAGATTGATAAAAGTATGGTGGACAAGCTGGGAGATCCGCTTGTTCACATGATTCGCAACTCCATGGATCATGGCATCGAGACGCCGGAGGAACGCGCAGCGGCGGGCAAGCCTGCCGTTGGTCATGTAAAGTTGCGGGCTTATCACAAGGGCGGTAATATCCGTATTGAAATAACGGATGACGGGCGTGGTTTGAATCGCGCTGCGATTTTGCAAAAAGCGATTGAGCGGAAGCTTGTGTCCAGTGGCGAGGGTATGTCCGATCAGGATGTTTTTGCGTTGATTTTCGAGCCAGGTTTTTCGACAGCACCCAAGATAACGGAAATATCCGGTCGGGGTGTGGGGATGGATGTTGTGAAACGGAATATTGAATCTCTCCGTGGGAATGTTGCGATTCAGTCAACACTT
>JBLRXB010000236.1:0-2746 GCA_047920915.1 Kiritimatiellia bacterium | reverse complement strand
GTACTTTTTACCGCTACCACAAGGGCATGGATCGTTCCGGCCAACCCGGTTATCATTGCCAAGCGCTGGGAATGCCATCCCGGCCGCAGACCGTGCCCCGCCACCCGTTTGTGGCGGCAACGCCCCCTGCGGCATGGGTCGCGATCCGCCGCTCGAAGCTGCCCCTCCGCCCGCGGTAGCCGACGGCGGTGACTCATGAATCATCTGGATGGGCAAGGCGCGCAGGAACTCGCCATACCGCTCCAGGGAAGATGCCGATTTAAACGCACCATTGATGATTTCGGTTTTGATATCAGACATCAATTGCTGGAACATCAGGTAGGCCTCATTCTTGTACTCCACAAGCGGATCGCGTTGCCCGTACGCACGCAACCCCACCCCCTGCCGCAGACCATCCATTGCACGCAAATACTCCTGCCAATGCGAATCCAGTGCCTGTAAGACAACCATGCGCTCCATCGTCTCCATCGCATCGGGATGCTCGGTTGACACTTTGACCTCGTACGCCTTGCGGGCACGATCAAACACAAAGGCAGCCAGTGCATCACGGTCATCAACCTGCCGTTTAATCTCATCCGCCCGCAAAGGAATCGGAAATGTCGTCTGAACCCACTCGCGAAAATCGGCCTGCGCCTGCTCTTCGCGCGTTGCCAACATGACATCAACCGTGCTGGCAATCACATCCTCCATCACATCATAAATGACTTCACGCACCTTCTCGGCGCACACAACCCGTTCACGCAAACCATAAATGATCTCGCGCTGCTTGTTCATGACGTCATCATACTCCAGCGTGCGCTTACGCACCGAGAAGTGCTGCTGCTCGACCCGGCGCTGCGCCGTTTCAATCGAGCGATTCAGCCAGCGATGTTCAAGTTCCTGTCCCTCTTCAAGCCCCAGCTTCGCCATGATGCTTGAAATGCGATCCGACCCGAACAATCGCATCAAATCATCCTCCAGCGATATGTAGAATTTCGAGGCACCCGGATCGCCCTGGCGAGCACACCGACCGCGCAGCTGCCGGTCAATCCGCCGCGCCTCATGCCTTTCAGAACCAATCACGTACAAGCCGCAATAGTGATCGGTCAAATACTCACGCAAAGTCTGCCCCTCATACGAATCCGTGAGCGCGATACCAGACATGACAACCTCGCGGGGCAAACCGGCAATGCCCTCCCCGAGCTTGATGTCCGTGCCCCGACCAGCCATGTTCGTGGCAATCGTGACCGCACCCGGTTGTCCGGCGCGCATCACGATCTCAGCCTCACGCTCGTGATTCTTGGCATTTAGCACGCTATGCGGAATATTCTGCCGCCGCAGCATCCGGCTAATCAACTCGGAGGTATCGACCGAAACGGTGCCCACAAGAACGGGCTGCCCCTGCTGATGCCTCCGCACAACATCATCGATCAAAGCCTTGTATTTCTCGCGCTGTGTCTTGTAGATCACATCATTGCTGTCAACCCGGCGGATCGGACGGTTTGTCGGAATAACAACCACATCTAGTTTGTAGATCTCATGAAACTCATCCGCCTCGGTCTCGGCCGTACCCGTCATACCGGCGAGCTTACCATACATACGAAAATAGTTCTGAATGGTGATCGTTGCCAACGTCTGCGTCTCGCGCTCGATCTTGACACCCTCCTTCGCCTCAATCGCCTGATGCAACCCGTCACCCCAGCGGCGGCCCGGCATCAAGCGACCGGTGTACTCATCCACAATCATCACCTGATTGTCTTGCACCACGTATTGAACGTCTTTCTCATAGGCACAATAGGCCCGCAACAACTGATCCACATTATGAATGCGCTCACTACGCTCCGAAAATGCCTCTTGCAAACGCTGCCGTTCCAGCGTTTTCCCCTCGGCCGTCAATTCCGTCCGGCCATCCAACTCGGCCATCGCCGTGACCATGTCCGGTAAAACATACATATCCGGATCATCCGGACTCAGGGTCTCACAACCACGCTCCGTGAGATTGGCATCATTGCCGCGTTCATCGATCGTGAAATACAATTCTTCCCGCAAGGCGCGCGCCTCATCCTTGCGCATATCCGTGAGCATGGCATTTTCAACCTGCTCGCGCAGCTTGCGGTTCGCCGGATCCTCCAACAAGTGCAGCAACTTCCTGTGCTTGGGCATTCCGTGCCCGATCTGGTACATCAACGCTTGCGCTGTATCCGTGTCGCCAGATTGCAGGGCCACCTGTAAATCCGATACCAACCGATTGATCTGTTCCGATTGCAAGCGCACCAACCGCTCCACCCGCGGCTTCAATTCAAAATACTGATGCGTGGAAACTGGCGCAGGCCCCGAAATGATCAGCGGCGTGCGCGCTTCATCGATAAGGATGTTATCAACCTCATCGATAATCGCATAGGCATACCCGTTCTGCACGCGTTCCTCCGGACGGAAGGCCATGCCATTGTCCCGCAGGTAATCAAAACCAAATTCGCTGTTCATGCCGTAGGTGATATCCTTGGCATATTCCAACCGCCGCTCCTCCGGACGCATTGTGTTCTGAATGCAACCCACGGTTAAGCCCAAATAGGTGTATACATGCCCCATCCACGCCGCATCGCGGCGCGCCAGATAATCATTCGTCGTAACCAAATGTACATTCTTGCCGGGCAGGGCATTCAGATACAGGGGCATGGTTGCCACCAGCGTCTTACCTTCACCCGTCTGCATCTCGGCAATTTTCCCCTGATGCAATACAATACCACCAATCAACTGGACATCGAAG
>JBLRXB010000235.1:0-2754 GCA_047920915.1 Kiritimatiellia bacterium | reverse complement strand
GGCGAGCATGGCAATGCGCGTAGAAGTCGTGTTCTCTCGCTCCCCACGCATCGAGGCGAGACGAACATCCCCCTGCAACCCACCTAAGCGCAATATTTCAGGACCAATGGCATCCTTGAATAAACGCCGTAGATGCCGATTATGACGGCGATTGTGAAGTTTTGCCAGACCTTCATCGGCAGTATCAAAAAGAGCCAGATCGGCGGCAGCCTCTTCATAAAGCTGCAAATCGTCACTTTCGATCGAGGTGTATGCATTGCGGAAACGGTCGCCGGGCGGCGTTGCCAGCATGGCAGCCATCTGCCGCATACCAAACTGGTTAATGTGGTAGGCATCCACGAAACCAAACAATAAGGGTCGATCGGGATGCGCCGCCTGATCACGCAGTACATTGAGCACAACCGCCGCATCCAGTGCAACGTCTGCCCCAGGCGCAACCCCCATGACTTTGCTCATGGCATCATAGGGGGCGACAACGACATAAGGCGCAACACCACTGCTTCCCTCCGGAACTACCCCTGCGTAGATATTGCGGGCTCGAACTGTTTGCCAGCTAGAGCGACTGTAGATGGTACCACGACGCACCTGCCCTGCACGAAGCGCATCGGCCAACTCTCCGGCTGGCACATAATAGCGAGGCTTGTACAACGATGCCGTGGATGAAAGCACATGTCCCGTATCCCCGGATTCAAGGAAGACAACTGCCTCGGCACCAAAATCGAAGGCACGCCTGTATTTGTGCTGTGCCGATAGCTCCATCACGGCAATGTGACCGCGCAACCCATTGGCCGGAATCTCGGAAAAACCGGCATCGCCAATATACACAAAGCGCCCGCGAATACCATCGGTCGGCGTATTGTTCAAACGCACACCGTCGGGCCAGTAAGGATAAATCCTGTGCCGCCCGCCAAGGACAGCCCCGCGCACTTCCAAATAGGTTTGTTCCTCAACCGGCACCATCACGTCGAATTCCTGCGTCCAGACCGTGATGCCGGGGATCTGCTGTACGCGCTCCAGTAGATCGTTTTGTACGGCACGGTGCGCCTCTGTACCGACCTGACGGGTTGCATACCCGGAAAGCCAACGCGTGTCTGCGCGTACGCGATCAACGAACCCCTCCTGATCGCCCTGTACGCTGCCACAAGCAAGAATAACCAGAATTGCCGTCAGCAAACGCTGCCGCGACACCGAATACGTAGTAGCCAGATAGGATATTGTCATCTTTATGATCCGATTCCTTTGCATAGTCTTTTCAACATCAGCGTTCATGTAAAACGAACAAACGGTTCCCCAATCAGGGGTATTGTATCAAAATATAGCGAGGGACTTCATAAGGTGCCACACCTGCCAGATGAATCATCAGGATCGGTACGAGTGCCCACACAATGATTGCCATCAACTCGCCGATAATAAGACCTAAAAACAAGGGACGGGCCTTGCGATAAGCACCCCCTCCAAATAAGCGCGTAATGAACGTTTTGATGAGCCATCCGAGAAAGATACTGAACCAGATCAAATGACCAATAGACCAACGCACAAAAACCCAACCGACAGGATGTATGGGCCAGGCAGGAAAACGGGAACAAGCATAGAGCAATACACTTGCGATGCTGAAACCGGCGATCTGGTCACGGCGCGTTGCCGAAAAGAAACTATACCCTACACGATCAACACGGGCCCACTGGTTCACATTGGCAATCCCGCCTTTCGCCTGGGTGGAAATATCCATACTACCGTAGCCCATACGCAGATGCACGGCACCACAAATCACGAACCCGACTAGAAGCACGACCAGCCCCCCAAGCAGCAAACGGGATTGATTCGATGGTTTCGCCTCGCGGTCCAACCCCATGGCCAAAGTACTGACAACACTGGCACTTACGGCCGTCGTTCGCGTCACCATGGCATAAAACACACTGATCATGAAAAGGATGACCGGTGACTGCCATGCCAACGGGAAAAATGCCGTTAGTCCGCCAATATTAACGCGACTCAGCCAGAAAACAGGTACACCGGTCTCCGCGATAATACGCGCCACGAGCAACGCCACAAGCACACAACCAAACGCCGCCACCAGACTCCACCAGAGCGCCGCACCAGCCCAGATAAGCCAGACAACAATTCCAGCCGTACCCACTGCGAACATCCATCCGGTAATGGCATTACGCCGGTTTTCCTCCGAGCTCTCTGCTCGCCCAAACATGGCTTGCCCAACCAGGTACCAATGCGAGCGCCCCAACCAGATAACCCAACCAGCGATCGCCAATAAAGCACCAAAAGCCTGACCATCGCTCTGTCCTGCGCGAAACGCCGGAACATAGGCAGTCCCGAACATCATATAAATAGCATAACCAAACACCCAGCCCCAGATCGATACGGCATATCGGCTCGGTATAAAATAAGCCACACCGATTATCGCAAAGAAAATGTGGTGTCTTTGCAGGGGCGCAGTAGCATTGCGCATGATTCCGTCTGTAAAGTACGCCGAAAGATTCCAATCCAAAGGAAAAGAAGGGACATTGCCACCCGTGAACACATTCAAACCGCGCAAACCGTGAATCAAGAACACAGCCAGACACCCGATCCAGAACATCTGGTTATAGAAGACGGACGGCAGCACACGCTTTTGATCGTCCCCCTCTTCGTCACCGAGAAAAGCATAGTATACATTCAGCAGCGGAAACGGAAGACGCTCCTTGTCTCGCCATTGCGGATACACCACCCCCCCCAAGCCCAGCATCATCATCCACATTG
>JBLRXB010000234.1:0-2756 GCA_047920915.1 Kiritimatiellia bacterium | reverse complement strand
GCATGGGCCTTGGTATACTACTTGCGTCGGTCAACCGCAGCCGATCCGCAGTTTGCCTTTGCCGGTTTCTTAGATGGATACATGCAGTTCCTGACGGAGACAGAAAGCGGGCCGCGGGCCACGCAGCGGCTATTCTCGCGGTATCCCCTGGAACAGCTTGAATCGGATTTTCGTGATTTCTGGAACTCGCCCCGGAGGCGTCGCGCGGTATTGCGTGCGCCCGGTGTGTCATTGGAGGGGTATTGATGTCGGAATATACGGTACATATTAGCGGCATGCATTGCGCCAGTTGTGTGGCAAATGTGGAGAAGGCATTACGCTCGGTTGCTGGTGTCGAGAAGGCGAGCGTGAACCTTGCAACCCATTCGGCACATATTTATGGCAAGGGGGATCTGGATCGGACGGCATTACAGGCGGCGATCGAGAAGGCGGGTTTTGCCGTTGTAGATGAAAAGACCTCGCCGCAACTGGAAGCGGATGAGGGGCGGATCGCGCGTCGGCGTATGTGGTTGGCGTGGGCGGGAACGATTCCGATTATGATTTGGATGCTGCCGATGTTTTTGGGGCACGGACATCATTATATGCCGGGCGGTATGGTTGCGCACGATTGGGGCATGGTGCTGCTCAGTGGGATGATTATGTTCCTGCCCGGGTTTGCCACGCTGCGAAGTGCCTGGCGTTCCGCACGGCGCCTTGCGCCCAACATGGATGTCCTGATCACCTTGGGTACGGTTGCTGCTTATGCTACGGGCATCATTGCACTGGCAGGACATTATGTGGGCTTGCCAGCGCTGGCAAATTTTGGTGGTTTGGCCGGTATGATCATGGCGTTTCATTTAACGGGGCGGCACATCGAGACGCAATCGCGCGGCAAGGCCTCGCAGGCGATACGCAAGCTTTTGACGCTGGAGGCCAAAGAGGCGTGTGTTGTCCGCGATGGGGAGGAGCAGCACATCCCGATCCGTTCGCTGGTAGCCGGCGATATCATGGTCGTGCGTCCGGGCGAAAAGATACCAACCGATGGCGCGGTTGTCGCGGGCAGTAGCCGTGTGGATGAGTCGCTGGTGACGGGCGAGTCCATGCCCGTCAAGCGCGAGCAGGGTAGCACGGTGATCGGGGCGACGATCAATCTCGAAGGGGTGCTGCGCGTGCGGGCCACGCGTACGGGTAAGGATACGTTCCTGAGTCAAGTGATTCGGATGGTTGAAGAGGCGCAGGGATCCAAGGTGCCGATTCAGGCACTGGCGGATCGCGTTACCGCTGTTTTTGTTCCGATTGTGCTGGGCTTGTCATTGCTGACCTTTGTTGCGTGGCTGGTCTTTCCTGCGTCGCTGGGCGGATTGGCCGTTTGGATGGCGCGCTTTTTGCCATGGGTGAATCCGGATTTGGGCTGGTTTGCGCTGGCTCTGCATGCTGCGATTGCTGTTTTGGTGATTGCGTGTCCGTGTGCGTTAGGGCTGGCGACGCCGACGGCGCTAATGGTCGGTTCCGGTCTAGGGGCCGAGAATGGTGTTCTGATTCGCAAGGGAGCTGCCGTGCAGGTGTTGCGCGATGTGGATGTGTTGGTGTTTGATAAGACCGGCACGATCACCGAGGGCAAACCGGGGGTGACCGATTTAGTGACTGCGGAGGGGGTGGCCGTCGAAGAACTGCTGGGCGTGGCGGTGGCGCTCGAGCGCAATAGCGAACACCCGATTGCAAAAGCTGTGGTGCGGGAAGCCAAGGAGCGAGGCATAGGCTCCGAGCCGGCAGAAGATTTCGTGGCGGTGACGGGTGGAGGCGTTCGCGGTGTGCTTGGTGGTGTTGCTGTGGCGGCAGGGACCGATGCTTTGATGTCGCAACCAATTCCAGATGCATTGCGTGAGCACCGCGCGCGACTCGAAAAGCAAGCGCGAACGGTAATGCGGGTGGTGGCAGGTGATAGGGAGTTGGGCTTGATCGCGGTTGCCGATCGTATCAAGCCGGACAGTTCTGAGGCATTGCGCCAATTGAAGGCACTGGGATTTCACACGGTGATGCTTACGGGCGATAATGAGACCGTGGCACGCGCCGTTGCGGCCGAGGCGGGTATTGATGAAGTGATTGCACAGGTCTTGCCCGGTGATAAAGCCGAAAAGGTGAAACAGTTGCAGGCGGCGGGTCACAAGGTTGCGATGGTGGGCGATGGGATTAATGATGCGCCTGCGTTGACACAGGCTGATGTTGGCATTGCGATTGGTACGGGGACGGATGTGGCCATTGAAGCGGGCGATATTGTGCTGGTGCAGGGGAGTCTGGAGGCCGTTGTGCGGGCGGTGCATTTGAGCCGGGCGACCTTCCGCAAGATCCGCGAAAATCTTTTTTGGGCGTTTTTTTACAATCTGGTAATGATTCCGCTGGCCATGGCGGGTGCGTTGCATCCTTTGCTGGCAGAGATTGCGATGGCTTTCAGCTCGATCAATGTCGTGGCCAATGCCCGCCGATTGCAGAAGGTGGATCTGCGCACTGGCCGGCGGAAGTAGCGGGCATGTTAAGGTTGCGGCTGTTTCCTGAGATGCAATTGTGAAGCGCGCCTATCCAACGCGGAGAGCCGAGGACGCCCGGCGGGGCACGGGGGGCACGGGGTCACGTCTTCACAATCAACACTTTACGTTTTGTTTTTGTTTTGAGAGTGTTTGTGCATGACGCGACCGTTACGAGTGGATGTTGAGAATGGGTGGTATCATGTGACGTCCCGGGGGATTGACCGGAGTGCGATTTTCTCAAATGATGCCGAG
>JBLRXB010000233.1:0-2760 GCA_047920915.1 Kiritimatiellia bacterium | reverse complement strand
CAAGACGCTCGCGAGAAAGAGCACGGCAGATCCCACACCCCACCACCAGCGGTGCGCTTCAGCGGCAGACAATACCCCAGCAAACCAGACACCTTGGTAACATACACTACCAAACGCCAGTCTGGCGGTTCGATTGCTTTCCTTTGCTTGCATCATATGGCAAATCTCCCGTGTTCTGCGGGATTGTCCAGCATGCATCAGCTACCATACGACAAACGCGGTAACGCCTTGGGCTTGGCAAACAGATACTGCCCAACATTAATATCGCGCTCCGCAAAGCCGGCCTCGCAACTGGCAAAATACATATCCCACGTCCGAATAAACGCTTCACCGGGCCAAACCTTACGGATTTCATCCCGTTTTGACATAAAACGGGCGCGCCAATTCGCGAGCGTCTTTACGTAATGCGCGCTAATATCCTCTTTCACGATCAAATCCAGATTGCTGCTCCGCGTGATGCTTTCGCACATGGCAGTATCCGATGGCAGGCAACTTCCGGGAAATACGTACTGGTTGATAAACGTGGCCTTGTGTTTGTGCAAAGCATACCAACGATTCGGAACGGTAATGGCCTGTAGCACCATCATCCCGTCCGGCTTGAGCAGCTTGCCACAACAGCCGAAAAAAGTGTCCAGATATTGGTGTCCGACCGCTTCGATCATCTCGATCGAAACGAGCTTGTCGTACTGTCCCTCGAGTTTACGATAATCCAAACCGAGAACGTCAATCTGTTTATCCAAACCGGCCTTGCGAATTTGTTCTTCAACCCAGGCGCGCTGCGAAGGCGAAATCGTCGTTGTGGTTACCTTGCAGCCGTATTCGCGGGCGGCATGCATGGCAAAACCGCCCCAGCCAGTACCGATTTCCAACAAGTGATCTTCCGGTCGCAAGTGCAGGCGACGACAGAGCCGATCAAACTTGGCGCGAGAAGCCTCTGCCAGGGGCGTGTCCGGGGAAGAAAAATAGGCCGAGGAATACGCCATGGTTTCATCCAGGAACAACGAGAAGAATTCATTGCCAAGATCATAGTGCGCCATGATGTTCTTGCGGCTGCCTTTCTCGGAGTTATGCCGGAACGCATGCAGCAGATTGCGGAACGGTTGCAACAGGGATCCGAGGCCGCGATCGAGCGCGACATACAAGGACTCGTTGTGAATCACAATTCGGATCAACCCGGGCAGATCATCGGTCGACCAGCGCCCATCGATAAATGATTCTGTAATACCGATCACACCCCCAAAAACGGCATCGCTATAAAAAGCCGGATTGTGGACACGCAGGACCGCCGGGTGCGGATACGCTTGTGATACAGCACCAAATACATGCTGCTCACCGCCATCCTCCAGGATGATTTGTCCATGCTGCAAATGGGGCGCCAGGCGAAACAGTAGCCTTTTAGCCGGACCATTCAACCAAGCCGGATGCTTACCGGCAACCTCGATATCGTCAACCGTCCTCATGTTTCTTGTCCTGTTTATACTTGGGATGTTCATAAAAAGGCGTGCGCTTGGCCCACAGACGCAACGCTTGCCAGTGTATCATCGTCACAACTTTGGCCGTCATTACAGGATAGTGCCATAAAACGCGATTCAAGTTGGCAGGGGTCAGCGGCTGACGTTCCAGCGTGAGCGTGGCATCAAAATATTTCTTTTCTTCGATGATGTTCTGCATGTGCACATTCAGGTGATCCCCTGGTGTTCCAAAGCGCCAATCGCATTGCACGTTCATGGGCATAAACGGGGATACATGAAACGCCTTGGGAAATTGCCAGCGGAAAAGTCCGGGTTTGGATGAGGTCGCCTTGGCGCAGTCGTGATAATAGGCAAATCGCTCTCCCCATGGCGTATTGGTGATTTCTGCGGTTATGGCACCCAAAGTCTGACCATCGGGCTCGAACAGATAGTAGAAGGTTACGGGGTTATAGCAGTACCCCCAATACCGCACATGTGTGAGCATCCGGATCGGTCCCATAATCTCGCGACCGATCGCTTCTGTCGTTCCACGCCGCACTGCATCAGCGAGGGGCATATTGGCATCCCCATAATAAAACCGCCGCTGGAAACAGGCCAGATTCAAGCGTTCGTAGGACCACAGCCGGGCACCATCAAACACCCCCGGCAGCTCGTCCAGATCCAGATACAGCATGAACGTCCGATACCGGAACGTGTTCTGTATCGGCAGAAACCGGCGATGCCGCACATGCCCCGTATAAATCGCACTGTGCCGGGATGCTATGAATTGCAAAGAGTCAGAAAGTTCCATCACCGTTATACCTCGAAATCATCTGTATCAAAGGGTCCGTACATACTAAACATGTTCCACTAGCATCCTATCGGTTTTAAAACCACAGTAACATACACTACTCCGCAATAGCGGTTCGAATATATTCCCGAGTTGCAACATGTTGCAAGCAGGATCTGAGTAAAGAAATATGGCTCTTCCGCAGAATCTGTGGGTCGATTCGTATCTGTTTCGAAGCCTGAACGCTGAACGTTGACCTGAACCTTTTCAGGAAGTTGTATCAACTTCCTGAAATAGGTTGCAGGTGCATTGTTGTGCCTCAACCAGTTTTCTCGACGAGTCTGCCGTTGATGTGTTTGTGCAGGATGCTGGAGATGAAAGTCTGATAGGGAAGCCCCTCATGCAGAGCGGTCCGTTGAAAATGGACAAGATCGCGTTCTGTCATCCGGATATTGACACGTTTATCCTTTCGCAATGTGGCTTGCGCCGCCGCTTTGTTGCGTGCTGCTTCCTGTTTGT
>JBLRXB010000232.1:0-2762 GCA_047920915.1 Kiritimatiellia bacterium | reverse complement strand
ATTGATTATTATTTCAACTTGCCAGAGTCAGCCCGTTTCGATCGGCAAACCTATACGAACAAGGTTCTGTTGCGGGAAATGCTGCACAAGGAAATTGACTATCCGGATACCGAGCTGGGCAAACGCTACTTCCAGTTTGATCGGATCGGGTTTTATGAGGCGAATAAAGCCCGCGTTTATGAAGAAATTCTCGAGTGTGCATATTGGGATCGGGTTGCATCCGAGAAGTTGCTGGCAGATATCTACCGGCGGTTACCGCGGAATGCAAGAGTGGGTGTGTCGCTCAATGCCTGGTTTCTGTTGTCCGGATGGCTGAATCATAACCGTTGGCTGCATGCGGGGCCTGCGGGGGACGTTGCAACATGAATGATGCAAGGGATATACGGTATGAGGTGCTGGCGGCGCGGATCAGCGCAACCAATCCATCGACAGTTGTTGAGCACGTAATGCGGATGGTTGCGGATCGAGAGAAGGGCTATATCAACGTTTGCACCGTGCATACGGTGCTGGAATGTGTAGATGACGCAGGAATGGCCGCGATCGTGAATGGCGGCACGCTGGCGGTGCCCGACGGCATGCCGTTGGTCTGGTTGGGTCGGCGCGCCTTTTCGAAGCTGGATGTGCAACGGTGTTATGGCCCGGATCTGATGCTGGCAATTTGCGAGGCTGGGATTGCGCAAGGTGCACGGCACTGTCTGTATGGTGGGACGCCGGAGGTGTTGGCAGCATTGGAAGCGAATCTCGTGCAGCGTTTTCCGGGCTTGCAGATTGTCGAACGAATTTCGCCTCCCTTTCGTGAATTGGGGGAGGCCGAGCAGCAAGAGATGCTTGCTCGCATCAACGCATCGCAGGCGGATATTGTCTGGGTTGGACTGGGAACCCCAAAGCAGGATTTGTGGATGGGTGCTAGCCGCCCGCATCTGGATGCTCCCGTTCTCATGGCCGTTGGTGCAGCCTTCGATTTTCATGCCGGTATGCTGCGGCAAGCCCCATGTTGGATGCAGCGTTGCGGGTTGGAATGGTTTTATCGTTTGCTGTGCGAGCCGCGTCGCCTTTGGCGGCGGTACTTACTGGGTAATCCGCGGTTTGTGTGGTTGTTGCTGCGGCAGCGTTTTGGGAGGCATCGGTAATGCGCGTCATATTCGTACATAATGGTGCCGATCTCTATGGCGCGTCGCGTTCGTTCTTGCGACTCTGTTCGCGAATGGTGCGCGATGGTATCACGGTGCGGGCCGTTCTACCGGAATCGGGACCGTTGCTCGATGCGCTGCGCGATGCCGGGGTGGATGTTCTTGTTCTGCATCCGCTGCCGTTGATCGAGCGGCGGGCGTTCCGTTCGCTCAGCGGCATCATCAAGACGATTTGGTGCACGCCGGTATCGGTCTGGAGGTTGCGTGGTGTGATCCGTGATTTTCAGCCGGATCTGGTGCATTCAAATCTATCGGTTCTGTATACGCCGGCAATTGCTGCGCGGTGGATGCGAATTCCGCATGTCTGGCACATTCGTGAATGTTACGGGGAGTTTGGTGCATTCTGGAAGATCTATCGGCGCTTTATGTTGTGGGGTAGTGATCGTATTCTGGCGGTGTCGCAGGCTGTGGCAGATCAGTTCGGGGCGCAGGGAGCCGGGCGTGTCATGGTCTTGCACAATGGGTTCCCGATCGAGGAGTTTGATGCGGTTCCGGTAGCACGTCAGCGGGCTTTTCGCGATAGGGTAGGGGTGCGGGATGAACCGTTGGTCGGATTGGTGGGCCGGATCAAGTTTGTACGCAAAGGGCAGGAGTATCTGGCTGAAGCAGCGGCTTTATTGAAGGATCGTTTTCCGGATGTACGCTATGTTTTGGTTGGAAGCGCATTTCCAGGCAACGAAGCACATGTAGACGCTTTACGTGAGCGGATTGCTGCTTTGGGAGTAGGGGATCGGGTGTTGTTGGCGGGCGATGTGGAAGATATCAAGGCGGCGTATGCAGCGATGGATATTGTGGTTATGGCATCCGGCTTGCCGGAACCATTTGGGGGCGTGGTGATTGAAGCCATGGCGATGGGAAAGCCCGTTGTGGGCAGTGCGATGGGTGGGACGCTCGAGCAGGTTGTTGATGGTGTGACGGGGCTATTGGTGCCACCGCGCGATCCGGTCGCTTTAGCGAAGGCATTGGCGCGATTGCTAGAAAACGAGGAGCTGCGCCAGCGGATGGGGGCTGCGGGGCGCAAGCATTTTGAGCAGCATTTTGCCTTCGGTCCATTTTACGATGCGTTACGCGCTCTCTACCGGGAGGTGACATGCGGCTGTTGATTACTGGTGCCTCAGGTTTTATCGGAACAAATGCCATTGCCTTCTTCGCGGGGCTGACTGATCATATCCTGAATCTGGATATACAAGCGCCCTTGGATGCAGCCCAGCAGAAATACTGGCAAAAAGTCGATATCCTGGATCAGGAAGAGCTGGTGGCTGCGTTTACAGCCTTTGCTCCGACGCATTGTATTCATATGGCGGCGCGCACGGAATGCGATGAAAAAACCACGGTGGAGGAAGGATACGGTGTTAATACCAAGGGAACTGAACAAGTTTTGGCTGCGGTAAAAGCTTGTCCGTCACTTGAACGTTTGATTGTTGTGTCTTCGCAATTTGTTTGTGGGCCAGGGCCTTTGCCTGCTAGCGATACCGATTACTATCCGCACACGGTTTACGGACAAAGCAAGGTTGTTACCGAGCAGTTGACGCGTGCGGCAGGGCTTGACTGTGTGTGGACGATTGTACGTCC
>JBLRXB010000231.1:0-2766 GCA_047920915.1 Kiritimatiellia bacterium | reverse complement strand
TGACCGTGATCGGCCTGCTCGCCTTTACCATGAACTGGCGCGCGGGCCTCATCGTTGCAATGGCCGTTCCCATCACCTACTCCCTCACCCTCCTCTGCAACCTCCTGCTCGGATACACCATCAATCGCGTGACCCTTTTTGCCCTCATCCTTGCCCTCGGCCTCCTGGTCGATGACCCCATCGCCGGCGTCGAGAATATCGAACGCCATTTCAAGATGGGCAATTGTTCCCGACGCCAGGCCGTCATCAATGCCATGCGCGAAATCATGGCCCCCATCCTGCTCTCTACCATTGCCATTATTATCGCCTTCACACCCATGTTCTTCATCACCGGCATGATGGGACCCTACATGCAACCCATGGCCATGAACGTTCCTCTGGCCGTGGTCATGTCAACCGTAACCGCCCTCACCGTAACCCCCTGGCTCGCACTCAAACTCCTGCCCAAATATAACACCGATACAGACGAAACATGCGCCACCAGCGAGGACGATAGCATCCGCCAAACCCGCTTATATAAAATCTATGCCGGCCTCGTCAGCCCATTCATCGATTCGCCCGGACGCGCGCGCATCATGCTTGGAATTGTGGCGGCACTCTTCGTGGCGGCTGCTGCGCTCGCCCTTACCGGATTCGTCCCGTTGAAGATGCTACCGTTCGACAACAAGAACGAGTTCCAGGTGCTAGTCGATATGCCGGAAGGCAGTACGCTCGAAGCAACCGATGCCGCCCTGCGGGCCGTCGAGCAATACTTGCATACCATCCCCGAAGTGGTCGACTTTACCTCCCTGGCCGGGGCCGCCTCCCCCATGGATTTCAATGGCATGGTCCGACACTACTACATGCGTCAAGCACCCCATCTGGGCGATATCCGCGTCAATCTCGTACATCGCACCAAACGCAAAACCGATAGCCACTCCATCATCCTGCGCATCCGCAACGATATTGCCCAAATCGGACGACAAACGGGTGCCAATCTCAAACTCGTTGCCATCCCCCCCGGGCCACCAGTTCTCGCAACGCTCGTTGCCGAAATCTATGGCCCCCCCCAAAGCGAATACGCCGAATTAATCGCGTTGGCCCGCACCGTAAAAGCGCGGCTAGCCGCAGAGCCCGGCGTCGTCGACCTCGATAGCACAATCGAGGCCGAACAACCCAAACTCACATTTAAAACCGATCGCGACAAGGCTGGTCGTAGCGCGGTTTATACAGCCGATGTCGTGGAAACCTTGCGCGTTGCCCTCGACGGCGAACAAGTCGGCATCATCGCCGCAACGCAGGAACGCAATGAATTGCCCATCGCGCTGCGCCTCCCGCGACAGGCTCGATCCTCCCAGACACTGCTGGCCAATCTACCCGTTGCCAGCCACCAAGGCCACAACGTCCGACTCGGCGAACTCGGATCCTTCTCACAAGACCGCGTCGACCAGACCATCTACCGGAAAAACCAGCAACGGGTCGTGTATGTAACGTCCGAAATCGCCGGACGCGGACCGGCTTACGCCGTACTCAACCTGCAATCCCACTTCAAACGCAACCCGCTGCCGCAAGGCTTCACCGCAAACTGGCGCGGTGAAGGCGAATGGAAAATCACACTCGATGTCTTCCGCGATCTAGGCATTGCCTTCTCGATCGCATTGCTGGGCATCTATGTCCTGCTTGTCTATGAAACCGGATCGTTCGGACTGCCCGTGGTTATCATGCTATCGATACCCCTGACCATGATTGGGATCATGCCGGGATTCTGGCTGCTCAACCTTGCCGTCAACCGCCCCGTCGGCGGATTCGACAATCCCGTATTCTTCACCGCCACGGCCATGATCGGCATGATTGCCCTATCCGGAATCGTCGTTCGTAATGCCATTGTGCTGATCGATTTCATCGGACAGGCACGCGATCGTGGCGAAGACCTCCGCGCGGCCATCCTTGCATCAGGATCCGTCCGCATGCGACCAATCCTCCTGACTGCAGGCACCACCCTGCTCGGCGCATGGCCTATCACATTCGACCCCATCTTCAGCGGTCTCGCATGGTCCATTATCTTCGGACTGCTCGTCTCCACTGCATTTACCCTCGTCGTCGTACCCGTCGTCTACTATATGATCTTTGTCAAACAAACAACCTGCTTCAAAGCAGGAGAGGAGGAAGCATGCGCACGATGAACATCACAGACTGGATTCATGTCATAGCTGGAACTTTCATACTCGTAAGCCTTGCTCTCGGCTTCTGGATAAACCCGTGGTGGTATCTGTTCACCGCCTTCGTCGGACTCAACCTCTTCCAATTCGGCTTCACCGGATTCTGCCCCCTCGCCCTCATCCTGAAAAAATTCTCCAAACAAAACCGGTAGCGCCCCATAGAGACCGGATGTCGGAAAATGGGAATACTGGACCACAAGCACTTGCAATTTTTCATGTCGGCATACTCCTCGATATGCGTTCGAGAAGTTGATGACGCCAACTCTTATGGATTGCCCATCAACGCCTCGATGGCTCGCGGATCCAGGAAGACAAGAGCCGGGCCAGAAACCGAAAGGCAGCGACCAATCTCGCCCTCTTTCGCAGATCTGCCCTTTGCCTGGCCCGACTCTGGATCGCTAAGCAAACAGATCCAAGACGAGCAACAACCAATGGGTTTCTTGGCACCATGGCCCTACACAAGTCAGAACTCCCGCGTGGCCCTATCAAAGAAAACATCTTGGTTGCCCTGACTCCGTCCCGTACCCTACCTCATCTACTCAATGTCCGCATTCATGGTGGACTTGGC
>JBLRXB010000230.1:0-2775 GCA_047920915.1 Kiritimatiellia bacterium | reverse complement strand
GGCTGCGGCCTCGTTCATCTCACGAACCTGTTTGGCATATACCCCGGCCGGCTTTTCCGTCAGCACATGAAGCCCCGCTTCGAATGCCTGAATGGCCAGCGGCGGGTGGGCATAGTGCGGCGTGGCGATGAGAACCGCATCCGCTGCTTTGGCGGCAATCAGTTCATCGATCGACGCGTAGGTCGGCATGTCATCACCAAAGTCTTTCTTACCCGCCTCAAGCCGTTCCGGGCGAATATCACAGACCGCTGCCAGCCGGCACCCCGGGACAGGTTTATTCCTAAGATATCGGCCGTGAAGGCTCCCCATACCACCGTACCCGACAATGGCTAAACGTGTATCATCCATTTTTCTGTTCTCCTTTTACTGTCACTTTATTGTTTCCTGAGGAAAGCATGTGGGTATGTGGGACAAATCCAAACAACGTTCCCTCGCACACGCCCATACTCACACACTCTCAATCTCTCCCTCACTCTCACTCTCGGCAAACTGGGCGAAGTACTGCAAACAGGCGTCGCTCCAGTTTCGAGCCAGGCGTTGCTCTTCCTCGAATTTTGCAACCCCTGCTTTGTAGATCGCGGGGTCAAGCTCTTCCTCGAGCTTCATCCATTCCGCAAGCATTTCATCTACCGCTGCAACACCAGCCGCATAGCGAGCTTTCAGTTCCGCCCAAAGAGACCGCCCCGTCGGCAAGGTGTCGTGCCAGGGCACGTGATGAAACCACAGCAGATATTGCAGGGGGATTTGCTCCCGATCTGCCCAGATGGCCGCCCGTTCCGGATGATACTGTTCTACAGCCTTGCTACCAGTGGCCGTTCGGTCAACCCCGAGGCCCGTGCGATCCGCGTGGTGATAGGCGGCACGCATCTCAGGTTTGGGATCATAATGATTCCAGTCGCAGAGAAAGTTTAGTCCGAGCGGCATACTGTAATTGACCAGAGCATCATAACTCTTCATCAGGATTTCGTTTATGATTTGCCGGGCATCTAGGCCGCAGGAAAATGTCATGGCAGTCCATTCTTCCGCAATCACCGCCGGGGCGAGGTCGGGATTCCAGGCCAAACGCCCGAAAGCATACCAATTGGCAGGGTTTAATACATGGCCACACCACCCGGGCTCATCTCCCGTATTGGTAACACCTGCAATGCATTCGATCCGATGCTCTTGCAACTCTCCTTTGAGCATACGCGCAATGGACGAGCCCTCGCCCTCTGCATATGTATCTGTCTGCAGAATCTCTTTCCACATCGGCCCCATATAGGCGGCCGACGCGGCGTGACCAAGGTATTCTTTTGCAATTTGCACTTCCAACGAGAGACGCGTTTGGGGCATGTCGCCAAACAGAGGCGTAAAAGGCTCACAGGGCTGAAAATCCAACGGACCATTCTTGATTTGAAGAATCACATTATCCAGAAATTGCCCATCGAGTGGGGTAAATTCATCATAGGCATCCCGCGCCCGGTCGTCACTACTGCCGTAGACGAAGGCCCGCCAGATCAGGTTGCCCCCCTGTGGTTTGAGAGCACGGGCGAGCATGTTGGCCCCTTCAATATGCGTGCGCTTATATTTTCGCGGACCTGGCATGCCTTCAGAGTCGGCTTTGACCAGAAACCCGCCAAAATCCGGAATCAAAGCGTAGATCTCGTTTACCTTGGCCGTCCACCATGCTTCAACCTGCGGATCGAGCGGATCAGCGGTATCCAGGTTCCCAATGCCGCCCCAACGCTTCATTTTATCAGGCGTGTCGGATGGCCGCATGGGTGCCCCAAAGTTGGCACTGAGATACGTCTGGATGCCCCACTCTCTGAAGATCCCCGCCAGTACCGCTACCTTCTCCAGGTAATCTGCGCGCAAGATTCTGGGGTCGGCGTTGACGTTATTCAGTACCAGCGCATTGATGCCAAGGGATGCACATAGCCGGGCATGGTCCCGATACCGCGGACTAACGGTCTCGGGCAACTTCTCCCACTCCCACAGGCTGCGGCCGGCATAGCCTCGCTCGATGTATCCGTTCAGGTCGTCCCAGTGATTCAGCATGCGCAAGGGGGCCGCAGGACTCTCACGCAGGCAAAGACCTTCAATCGGTTTTCCGGCCTGCATCAGACGCAGAAAATGAAACACCCCATACAAAACACCGGCGTCACCGCCGGAAGTAATGAGGGTACTTTTTCGGCCCTCGCAGCAAATACTCTCAATCGCATAGCCTTCCGGACCAAGTTGCCGAATCGAACCGAAACAATCTTCCGGCAGATAGCTGCGCACGTTTTCGAGCGTGCCCAGCATAACCGTGCCATCCCGATCGGCACCGGTTACACGCGCGACCGGGCTTCCTGTCATCACACTGGCGCCCTGCTGCAACGCCTCTCCTGCATTACGCAAAAGGGCGGAATCACCGCGGCAGCACACGTGCTGGATGACGGCACGATAGGCGTCCCGCAGGCCGTCTTCGACAGGACGGTACTGGAGCCACAGTTGCGAATAGTTTTCTGTTTTAGACGCAATTATCTCTGCTTCAAGCATCGCGATTCTCTCCCATCATTCTCCCTCCCGGCACAGACGCTCCCCTGCTTTTAGCATGTGAGGGCGTCCGCGCCCGCTGCGGGGGCATCACTGGCCTTCTTTTAATCTTGCATCGAGGTTAAAATCAAAACCACCGTTATAAACGACAAGAGTCCCATGCCCCCAGCGCCAGTTGTGGCGGGTCGTGATGGCAAGCGTGTTCTCACCGTTCTTGAGGGGGTTCAGGGCTGACGCCTTGAATTCATGCTCAAAATT
>JBLRXB010000229.1:0-2782 GCA_047920915.1 Kiritimatiellia bacterium | reverse complement strand
CTTCCTTGACCATTCGAATGATTCTGGTATCCGGCTTGCGAATGGTAAGTGGCATGGACATGGCGTAGTAGGGCAGGGGCGACGTGCTGGATGTGCTTATGCGATAGATCCATTCCGATATTAGACTCCCAGCCTGACCCGGAGCACTTCCGCCCAGTGGTGTGCGTTCTGCGGAAGCATTGTTTGTTCCGGTGCGCTTTGTGCCATCATTCAGCGTGCCGGTGAGTGCCCAGTGCCAGGAGCGCTCTTCTCCCTTCTCTGTTACGTTAATGCCATTCCGGATCGTTCCGCTCCAAAGTTCATTGAAGTCGGCAGCAATCAATGTGTTACCATCCAACAGGAAAACGGGATGCCCATCGCCATGCACATTCGGATTTGTAGCGGTATTATCCCGTGCATCCACCGCAGCGGTGGAGCCGATTACTTTCCACGTTACGCCATCGGTAGTCGAGATGGAATATGCGGTGGAAGCATCAGCCAGCGCCTGCATTCTGGCATTGTACCATTCGATATCACCGTATTCGGTGCCAACATGATCTCCATCTGTGCTCGTGAGAAACACGAGCCGGTACTGGTCCCCGACCTTCCAGGGTTCTCCTGTGGCGGGGTTATCCCGCGCAAGCGTGTCTAGCGTCAAGATGCCGAGCTCACATCGAATGCCCCCCATAACCGCAACAGGTGTCAGAAGGGTGGCAGCTATAAACATTTTTATAGTGTTCTTCATGAAACGCTTCTCCTCATTGCCATAGTTTTAATCTAACATACATTCACATATTATAATAATTGCATAATTGCGGTATTATTATGGCTCATATGCGACAAGATGACTTCAGGGTAGGCGCGCTGGGAGGTGCTGCTCTTAGCGCATTCTGTGCGAGGGGCACGCGGTGCTTTCGCTGCGCGTGACACGGCCCAAACTGATTTATGCGGATTGCGAAAACCATTCAAGTTACAGGGCAAGTTACAGAGTAGCGCGGTTTTTTTTGCGGAAGTGTCCCGGGGTGATACCGAAGGCTTTGTGAAAGGCGCGTGTGAGATATTGGGGGGAGCGGAAACCAATACGGGGGGTAAGGTCGGCAACGGGATCGTCTGTGGTTAGCAAGAGCACCTTGAGTTGTTCCAGGCGCTTGCGTCGGAGCTCGACGTTGACGCTGCGTCCGAGTTCGCGCCGGAAGGCACGTTCGAGCCAGCGGCGGTCGACCCCGGCGGCGTCGGCAACATCGGTCACCGAGATGTCTTGTTGAAGATGATCCCACATGAAACGGATGGCATGGGCCACACGGATCTCGCTTACCGCCAGGACGTCGGTGCTGTGGCGGGTAGCGATTCCTAAAGGTTGCACAAGCGTGGGTGCGATTCCGGGTTGGAGTTTGCCTTCGATCAGGTCGCGCAACAACAGCATGGCCAGCCGGGCTCTCTCGCCAAAATTGAGATCAACGGAGGATAATGGGGCGGGGGTCACGGAACAGATGGTTGGGTCATTTCCCGATCCTAGAATCGCAACTTGCTCGGGCACGGCGATGCCATGGACGGCACACAACGTGCAGATTTGGGCAGCGGTGCGGTCTCCGTAGCAGAACACCCCGACTGGTTTGGGAATCCGCTCTAACCCTCTGATGATATCTCGCTCCCGGTGTTGATATTTCAGGATTTTGTCTTGTTCCCGGGATTTGAATTGCAACAGATGGGGGGGTATGCCCAATTCTTGCGCTCGCTCTTGGAAGGCATCGAACAATACCTCGCCCCCGCTCCAAGGATCCCGTGCGGCAAATGTAATGGTCTTGAAGCCGCGATCGGCAAAATGTTCCACGGCCAGGACGGCGGCACGTGGTAGATCGGGCAAAATGGCGGGTACCTGAAGATCATTCGGGTGTTTTCTCTCGCCGAATCGCACGACGGGGCATTGCAATGCTTGTAGACGCTGCACCAGCGGATCGTCCGGCAGGCTGTCAACAAGCGCACCAGCCGGGTGCAAATGGGTAGGTAATGTCCTGGAAACCAGATTTAGATCAAAAAGTGTCCATTCCCACTCGTGTGCCAAACGAACGATCTCCTCCAGTGCCTCTTGACGTGTTGCCAGATTGATGAGGATCAAAGGTCTTCCCAATCCTGGACTCGGAGCGCTGCACGAATGTTGATTTGATTTCATGTGGTTATCTTAGGTGCTCATAATCGAATAGGCAAGCGGAACGGGTTCGGGACAGCGGTTGCGCTACAGTGCCATCGGCACTATCCAAAAACAGCAATAACGCAACGGAATTCCTCGTATCGAGCCACTTTTCCCGATGATCCGTTTTTTATTGACGATTCTTCACTGCTGGCGCTTGACTTGCGTATTGGTGATATTTTGTGTATATAAAAATACAGTTGGTTCAATGACGGAACCTTCGCTTTTGCATGAAAAACGATAGGAGGAGACGATGCAACTTTCCCGTTTATTTCTTATACTGTTGGGTAGTGTCGCCCTGACCGCTTACGGTAGTCCCGATGTCCGTTGCCAGTTGGGCATTTTGACGCCGGAAACCCTGGCGGGGAATAATCCTGCGACAGGCGAACCTTGGCAGGTCGGGGATCAGTATCGGTTGGTGTTTATTTCCAGTGTTGCTGTGAATCCTCAAACCAACGCGGCGAACGACATCGCCTATTGGAATGATGCGGTGCAGAATATTGCAAATGATGGCATGGGGCACGATCTAAGTGGTGTCGAATGGAGAATTATCGGTTCTTCGTCAACTGTTGATGCTAGAGATAACACGGAAACGAATCCTAATGTTGATGGTAC
>JBLRXB010000228.1:0-2796 GCA_047920915.1 Kiritimatiellia bacterium | reverse complement strand
CATATCTGCCTGGCCGACAATATCTGGGGCTGTTCCTGTATAAAGATTCTCACCCCTCGGACGAAAGGTCCAGACGCGTTCCTGTGTGCTGCCATCGTCGTACACAAATACTTCTTCCAATGTACCGACACCATCTGCATCCCAATGTCCTACAAATTCGGCTCGAAAAGAACTGGTAATCCGACCGCCACGATCTTTCAGTACACCATATGCCGTTAGTCTTCCGCTAAAATACTCTTCCAGAATAAGTTCCGGGGTTGTGCCCGCAAAATCCTCGATGCGCATTGAGGTGCAACCCGCACTAAACAGCACGACCAATAACAACACAATCCAATCTTTCATCATTTTATAACTCTTTCTATATCATTATGATATGGCATTTCACCCGTTATGCCATGATATGCCGCCTCCTGTATGATACGGGCAACCCGCGCTCAACCTTTCAATCCTTTCCCGTTAGCCCGTTTGATACTGCGCTCGGTTGCGCCAAGCCCGTGGGGTGGTATCACGATGTTTTCGGAAACAGCGATTAAAGCGCGAGATCGTGGAAAAACCGCAACGGTGGGCAATCTGGGCAATCGAATCGGTACTCTGCACCAGTGCCTCACAGGCAGCATTGATACGTGTTTCCGCCAGATATTCGGCAAAGCGCATGCCCGTCGCCTGATGGAAAATGCGACTCAGATGTTCTGGGCAAACCCCTAGATCGTGGGCAACGGCTTTCATGCGCAGCGGCATTTCAAATTCCGCCTGAATCCGCTCGCTTGCCTGCCGCACAAGACTCGGCCATGTGGTTTCCGAGGTCGATTCGGCCTTTTCCAAGCGCTGCAAGACCTGTCGCACGTAGAGGGACATCGTGCCGCGCCAAGCCGTTTGCTGGCCTTTCGATAGGGCCGGCAGGGCCGACCAGGTGCGGTACCAATCCGTCCAGCGTACAGGCAGCCCCGCCCGCACAAGACGCCGCCACAGTTCGCGGGTCGCTTGCAAATCAACATCCTCCAAATCGCGGCGATACCCAGATAAGACCAGATACCCCGCAATGACTTGCTCGGCGGGAATCTCATAGACGATCTCATGGAAGCCCAGCACATCGACAACCTGCCCCGTCAATCCGGCTTGCCGCACTTCGCGGAGACGACGGTCCGTTTCAGGATAGGCGCGCAGGAGCTGCACAAACCCTATCGAAGGCTGCCGCGGCACCGCGAGCCGAATCACACCGAGACTGTCCAGCAACAGAACATCCATCCCGCTGATCGCATATAATGCCTCCATGCTCGCCCGTAAACGCGGCGATACCAGCAGTTTCGAAAATAAATATTTGGCAAGAACATGCGGCATCGAAACACATTACCTTTCCTTGATATCAAAATAGTGTCATACTGTATCGGGTTTTGCACTATTTTTTTTACCTTTCGTTCCGCTAGAGTTTGGCCTCTTGATGAAACCAATCTTTCACGAAAGGAGAGAAGCGATGAGCAAAGATCTCATATTGAAACATATCAAATTGCCTGCGGATGCCGAGCGCTTGATCACAGAGGCGCCAAGTGTCATCATGGCGCACACTGTCGAAGATCTCCAGAAACTTGCCTTGCGTGACGTCGTAGAGGATGGGTACCACCGCGTTGCCTACGAGATTCCAGGTAGAGGCCTTGTGGAAGAAGTCAAGGTTTGCAAGGTCAAGAACGGTATCGCCGCTAACTACAACGAGGTCTACATGCGCCGGCGTGATCCGGATTGCATGGTCATCGGCGATGACCGCCCGACAAACAAACCCACCTTCAAGGAACGCTACGGCCAACCGTTTGACGGCCTGCGCAAGGAAACCTTTGATTGGCTCAAAGGGCAGGAGCTGGCATGCTTCCCGTTTATCGCGGGCATGCCCGGCAAGGGTAAGGATGCGCTCGCCATTTGCCCGGCAAATGCGGGCTTCTTTGCGCTGGGTCTGGCCATGCTGCAAGGGATTATCCCGACCGAGGCGTTGCCGGCCGATTTTGAACCCAAAGCCATTGTTTATGTGGCACCCCCTTTCCGTCATACGCATTTGGATGGCAAGCAGGTGGTTGTGCACAACCGGATTCCCGGGATGCATGAATTGTTCAGCTACAACCTGTATCCGGGACCCAGTGCGAAGAAAGGCATTTACGGCGTACTGCTGCATCTGGGTGAAAAAGAGGAATGGGTCACCATGCATTGCTCGGCTGCACAGATTATCACGCCCTATGAGAACCGCGTGGGGATCTCGCATGAAGGCGCGAGCGGCGGCGGTAAGAGCGAAATGCTGGAACTGCCACACCGCCAGGAAGATGGCAGCCTGCTGCTGGGACGGAACATCGTAAACGGAGAAATGCGCAACCTCACGATTCCGCAGTTCTGCCATATTCGCCCCGTCACGGATGACATGGCCTTGTGCCATCCTTCCATCGACAAGGGCAATGGCAAACTCACGCTGATGGATGCCGAGGAATCCTGGTTCGTGCGTGTAAACCACATTGAAAAATATGGGGTAGATCCGCATCTGGAACGTTTGACCATCCACCCGCCGAAACCGCTGCTCTTCCTGAATATCGATGCCAAGCCTGACTGTACGGCCTTGATCTGGGAGCATATCATGGACGAGCCGAACGTGCCTTGCCCGAACCCACGGGTTGTATTGCCGGCCGATATCGTTCCGAATGTGCACCGGGGTACGCTGGATATTGATATTCGCTCGTTCGGCGTGCGCTGCCCCCCTTGCACCAAGGAAAAACCGACCTACGGGATTCTCGGCATGTTCCACCTGCTGCCACCTTCGCTGGC
>JBLRXB010000227.1:0-2804 GCA_047920915.1 Kiritimatiellia bacterium | reverse complement strand
GGGGCCAGCGCATCATTGTGCCATTGGCGTGGGCCATGTGTCCGGCACGATTGAAAAACTGGCCACGTTGCTGGGCGTTTCATGTGAGGTCGTGTGCCGATCGTGCATGACAGGATGAAAGGAGGCCCCTTGCAACGACGCATGCGGCAGACGATTCTCGATTTGTCGCTAGGGAAGCTCGCCTTTTAAGGGAGAGTATAGGTTCGGTGTAATACGTACGGAACGAGAAAGGCAAGGAGTGAGGTCATGAAAAAAGGTATGATTGTGTTGGCTGCGTTTGTAATCTGCGTGTTATGCGCACAGCAGGGATGGGCTAGTAGCGCAGCTTTTACGATTGCGGGCGAGAACATTGAAGAATCCGATCGGCCTGGTGTGTATCGGGTAACCATACAGGTTGGCAAGCCTTTGGAAATTCGAGCCCAAGGTTTTGTGTATTCATTGCGCGTTGCCCCGTCTTCTCCCGAGGAGCGCGAGGAAGCAATGCAGGGAGCTCCGCGTCGTGGCGAAGCCGGGACGTGGATGTTTGACGAAACAAAGTTCCGGCTTCGGCGTACGAATATCGATAGCACGCAGCATATTCTTGTTGTGGAGCCAACCACCCCCGGGACACATGAGATTCGGTTTGTCGGTGTTATTTTAGGATACCCCAATAGCCTTACGATTCAGGTAAATGTTCAACCACGACAGGCCGAGTAGCAGCTTTATCTTGTTGCCGTAGCCCCTGTGGAGTACGGCGATTGGAATCGCCGCTTTGGGTTGGCACGTCCGCCTTCGTCCCGACTCCCTGCGGGGCACGGGATTACAGTTAGACATGGCGTTCCGGGGTCGGAGATGGGCTGATCGCGTTGGATTCATCGCTGCATTTGCATGGTTTGAGCGAGTTGGGTGGTGCGCCCCGTCGCTTCACTCCCCCCAAAGCGGTAAGTTCGCTGCACGCGTTACCGCACTCCATATTGCGTTTGTGGATTGCAAAACGCCATGAAGTTACAGATCAAAGCGTAACAGAGGGATCGGGTTCACGTTTTCACAAATTCACACTTGCCTCTGGGCTGCATGCATGAGACGGTACGCGACCGCGACGGCTCCTGTTTTGGTGTAATGTTGCAATCAAAATGTCGCGATATTGCAATTGTCGATTCTAGCTGTATCTTACTATGATTCCTTACAGCTACATAAACGGGCGTGGAATAAAGAAAAGGATAGAAATGAGAGCGATTTCGGGCGTGTTGGTTTTTTCTGCATGTGCGGTTCTTTTGGTATGCCAAGTCACGGCGAAACCGCTGAAGGTATTTATTCTGGCCGGGCAGTCGAACGCGACCGGGATGGTTCATACGAATACGCTGGCCCACATCCAGATGTTTCCCGACACAGCCGAGGCGTTTGCAGCCCTGTTTGATGCGGACGGGAACCCGGTGATCCTGGATGATGTATACGTTTCGCAGTGGAGCGGCAAGGATAGCGGGCCATTAGCGCCGCGCTATGGCGGCGGCACAAGGGGTAACATGCTGGGACCGGATTATCCTTTTGGCATCTATATGCACGAAGCGTTGGATGAACCGTTTCTGATTATCAAAACGTCCCAGGGCGGGCGGTCACTGAATTACCATTTCCGCTCGCCTAGCGCGGGTGAATGGACGCCGCCACCGGGGCATCCCGATTTGGAAGAAGTAGTAGTAGAGATTCTTCCGATACCGGAGACGCTGGACTTGCCGGCCGACTTCGTGGATTCCGAGGATCAGATTCCGGAGGTAGCCAGCCGCCGCACCGGTAGTTACATGGGGCTATCGGGGATGCGCGGGGTGCAGCTCGACGAGGTGAATGGCGTACACCCCATTGGTCTGGCATTCCGGGCGGGAAGGGAAGAAAGGGTTCCCGGCCAGGTTTTCCAGAGTGGTGACCTGATCATCGGCTTGAATGGTGCTGGTCTGGGCGAGGACGCGATCGAACAGTGGCGCCAAGCTTACTGGGGCGCCAGATCCGCTGATGGCGACTGGCTGCTCAACGTTACCAGATGGCGCAACGGAAAAATCGAAACCTTTGACTTTGACATCGCCGAGACGCTCGATGGTGGGCGGGAGGCACTTCCCCAGCATCTTGAAGCGATGAAAAAAGCAGCGATTGAGAGAGAGGCGCAACGCGGTGGCTATTATCGCACGATGATCAGCCATGTGAAGGATGTTTTAGGCGACATCAAGAGCGTCCATCCGGCGTATGATGAAGCGGCTGGCTATGAAATTGCCGGCTTTGTCTGGTTCCAGGGCTACAATGATCTGGTCTCTGGAGGCGAATACCCCAACCGGGACAAGCCGCGCGGCTACGAGCAATACACGTGGCTGCTGGAGCATTTTATCCGGGACGTCCGAAACGATCTCGACGCGCCAAACATGCCCTTCGTGATCGGCGTGCTGGGTGTGGGGGGCGACGAGGATCCTCCAAGCAGCAACCTGGGATACTTCCAGCAGGCCCAGGCTGCGGTGGCGCATAAACCGGAGTTCCAGGATACGGTGGCGAATGTCCGGACCGGCAAATACTGGGATCAAGAGCTGGTGGCCTTGATCGCGAACACCGGTGACAGCCAGCGGCTGAAGAGTGGAGATTGGGCAAAGGTAACGGGCCCCGACGGCAAGCCAGTGTGGAACGAGAAACCCAGCTATGAAGACTATCGCACATACGTTCTCCGGCACGCCCAGTCCGATCAGGGCTATCATTACTTCGGCAGCGCCAAGATCATGTGCGGCATTGGCAAGGGTTTTGCCGAGGCAATGCTGGGGCTGTTGAAGGAGTAGGGGGCTTGGGGAGTGTGG
>JBLRXB010000226.1:0-2811 GCA_047920915.1 Kiritimatiellia bacterium | reverse complement strand
ACCGCCTCGGCAGGATTATCCGATACGCTGTCGCAGACGCCCATCGTAAGCGCCAGATCGCGCGTCACAGCCCGCCTGGCATAGCCACGAACCGCGATCGATCCCGACAACCGCTTGATCGCCAGCCCGAGCGAACCACCCATCAACCCCAGACCAAGAATGGCAACAGTACGGAACCCGCAGTCCTGCGCAGTGCTCCCATCATCGTTGCCAATTCCCTGCACCTCATTCTGCATGGCTAGGCTCTTCCTGCTGCGCATCCGTATCCGTCAACTCCTCGGGAACTACCGGATTCTCTTCAGAATCCGACACCTCTTCGCCCGACGCAGGATCCTCTGGTAATGCCGCCTGCATCTTGCGCGTAAACACACGTGGTCCTATTTGCTCCAGATCCTGCAACGATTTCAGACCAAAATGTTCGAGAAAACGACTGGTTGTGCCATACAGGAACGGACGACCGGGCAATTCACTGCGCCCGGCAATCTTGACTAACTGCACCTCCATCAGCTGCTTGATAATATGCGATACACCAACACCACGAATCGCCTCGATCTCCGCTTTGGAAATGGGCTGCCGATACGCGATAATCGCCATCGTCTCCAGCGCAGGCTGCGAAAGCCGCTGCGGCTTGACCTTTAACAAATGTTTCAGCCAGCGACCACAAGTCACATTACTCTGCAACCGCCAACCTCCGGCAACCTCGTAAATACCAAAGCCGGTCTCCCGCATCTGCAACTCTTCGTGCAAAGCTTTGACAGTTTCCTCGACATCCTTCAGACTCGCCTCTGCAAATACCGCTGTCTCCGGATCCGCCTCCGCCACCTCCTGTATACACTGCCGCAATTCGCGCGTCAGTATCGGCCTGTTGGCACCAAAGATCAAAGCACCGATTATCTCGCGTAATGCCGGTAAACGCGTCACTTCATGCATTGTTCCATTCCTCCATCACAACGGCATCTTCATCACGGGTGTCAAGCGCAGACAACTGTTCTTGCAGCGACTCCCCCGGTTCAATCAGGATTTCCCCAAAACGATCATCTTGCACAGCCGCAATCTGACGAAGCCGCAATAACTCCAGTATCGCCAGAAACGTGCAAATAATCTCATTACGGGATGCCGTATGCCCGAACATTTTCGAAAATCGCATCCTGCCACCTGAACGAACCGTCGTCAACACGGCATCCATTTGATCGGCCACCGTAAAACGGTCATCGGCAATTTCGCCCAATTCTTCCGCGGGTGCCTTCTTGAGCACATCTTGAAAGGCACTGATCAGATCAAACAAACTGACATCGTGCAATGCCAGTCCGGGATCCTCGAGATCCTTCCCGTCTGCGCCATTACCGCCAAATCCAAAAACGTGCTCCTGGTAATATTCACGTTCCTGCAACTGCCCCGCAATATCCTTGTATTTCTTGTATTCCACCAACTGGCGCACTAGATCCCAGCGCGGATCGTCCCCTTCTTCTTCCTCTTCATCCGGATTCTGGTCTTCCACTGGCAAAAGCATGCGACTCTTGATCATCATGAGGGTGGCCGCCATGACAATAAACTCACCGGCGATATTGAGATCAAGCATGCGCATCACGCTCAGATACTCCATGTACTGATTGGTGATGCGCTCGATTGGAATATCGTAAATATCGACTTCGTCCTTGCGGATCAAATAAAGCAAGAGATCAAGTGGTCCCTCAAACACGTCTAAATCCACCTTGTAATCATCCTGTGCCATATGCACCCCCTGCAAAGTAAGTTAAGCAATCCCCGTGGCCGCACGCGCCCGTTCCAATGTTTCCCGCGCAGCCTCACCGGCACGCTGCCCGCCGGTACGCAACACATCCTCTACAAAATCCAGATCTGCTGCCAGCTCCGCACGGCGCGCCCGCAGCGGCCCCAATTCCCGATCCATCACGGCCAGCAATGCCTTCTTTGCATCACCATACCCGAAACCACCAGCCTGATACTTCGCCACCATCTCGGCTTGTTCTGCCTCTGTGGCAAATAACCGGTACAGGGCATACACATTACAACGGGCAGGATCCTTCGGCTCCTCCAGTGGTGTACTATCGGTCACAATCGACATCACGCGCTTCTTGGTGGCCTTGGGATCACCGAATAATTCAATGTGATTGTCATACGACTTCGACATCTTCTGCCCGTTGACCCCCGGCACGACCGCCACAGACGCACGGATCGAAGGCTCGGGTAACGTAAAGATCTCTCCAAAGCGCTGATTGAACTTGATTGCAATGTCGCGCGTTACTTCAACATGCTGCTTCTGGTCGCGCCCCACCGGAACGATATTTGACTGCACAGCCAGAATATCGGCCGCCATCAATACCGGATACGAAAACAAGGCATGACTCGAAGCAATCCCTTTGGCCAGCTTGTCCTTGTAGGAATGACAGCGCTCCAAAAGCCCCATCGGGGTAACCGTCGACAAAAGCCAACTTAACTCTGTAACTTCGGGCACATCGCTCTGCCGGAAAAATACCGTCTTTGCCGGATCAAGCCCGACGGCCAGAAAGTCTAAAGCTACATCCAGCGTTGCTTGACGCAACCGTCCCGCATCACTGACCGTGGTCAGCGCATGGTAATTGGCAATAAACAAATAAGCTTCACCCTGATGCTGCAATTCCAATGCCGGCTTCATCATGCCAAAATAATTGCCAATATGCAGCTTACCGGATGGCTGTATCCCCGATAAAATTCTCATAAATAATCCTCTTTACACCTAGCCAGTAACTTCATATTCAGACCGCAGACTATAGACCACAGACCGCAGACTTTTTTGTCACCGAACGATTGTAT
>JBLRXB010000225.1:0-2821 GCA_047920915.1 Kiritimatiellia bacterium | reverse complement strand
GCGAGCTGGTGCCGCTGCATGGTCCTGACCACATTCTCGTACACCCCGAACGCCTCGAAGAATACAAAGATGGGACCAAAGATCCCCAACTCTACACGCTCCCCAACCTACCCAATCCCTTCTGTGTAACCATCAGGATCAATGGCAAGGAAAGCAACCCCGCACAGGAACAACTGCTGGCCTGCGAACGTGCCCTCCTTATGGATGAAGCCCGCCTCACGCGCAGAATCGTTTTCCGCCACAGCGAACACCACCGTTGCATCGCCGACTCCGAACGCTGGGTAAGCTGGCACAACCGCCAGATCCTCGGCTGGCGCTACGAACTGCAATGCGACGACCCCGCCGCATCCATCGAAGTGATTCCCTCGTTCAACACCACCATAACCAACGTGCGCGGCATCCGCCTGTTCAACATCCTCGAAGAAAACAATCAACCCAATAGCCGCAGCATAACTGTTGCAACAACAGACCAAACGCAAACCATCCGCATGGCAATGGCATGGAACCGTATCCGCAAAGACGGCAAAACAATTGTCGAAGCCGTCGTCGCCATCAGCCTGCCCGCCGAAGACGACCCGCTATCCATTGCCCGCAACGCCCTTGCCAAAGGCTACGCGACCCTGCGCGACGAACACATCACGACAGTCGCCCAAACCCTGCGCGATCATACCCTGGAAATCGGCTCCGATCCCCTCACCGCCGAAGGCCTCCGCCATGGCCAGCTCCATCTCGAAATGGCAATCTGTCACGACAACCCGAATGTCAGCGTCCCCATCAAAGGACTCACGGGAGAAGGCTATCGCTTCATGGTTTTCTGGGACACCGACTTTCACATGTTCCCCTATTACCTCTACACCAACCCTGAACAAGCCCGCAATCTGTTGCTGTACCGCTACAATCTGCTGGACAGCGCCCGGCAAAACGCCCAAGCCTGGGGCTACCGTGGCGCCCAGACCCCGTGGGAAACGGGCACCTCCGGCAAGGAGGAAACCGCCCCCTGGCTCAATCTACAGGATCGCGAACTCCACATTTCCGCCGATACCGCCTATGGCGTCATGCTCTACGACCGCATCGCGGATGATCCCGCATTTCTCGAAAAATATGGCGCCGAGATCGTTTTCGAATCCGCCCGCTTCTACGCCAGCCGTGCCACCTGGATCGAAGCAAAGCAGCGCTTCGAGATTCGCAACATCGGCTGCCCGGATCAATACCACACCTGGGCCGACAACAATCCCTTTATCAGCCGCATGGCACGCTGGAACATCGCGTATGCCGCACGCATCGCCTCCGATCCACGCACCGCCGACGCCCGCAAACGGATCGGTCTCGACGATAAGGAAGTCGCCGAACTGCAGAACGTCGCGCAAAACCTGTACATCATTCCGCCCGACGCAAATGGCGTCATCGAGGAATTCGATGGCTACTTTACACTCGATCCGGATCTCCGCGGCATCACCGAGAAGTTCTGTGCCCACTCCATGGCGGTGAAACAGCCCGATGTTGTGGCCTCATTCCACCTCTTCCCCGAAGACTACCCTCAGGAAGTGTGCCAGAACACCTGGCGTTTCTATGCCGAGCGCACCCTGCACGGTTCCTCGCTCAGCTTGCCCGGCATGGCCCTCGCCGCCGCCGTCAGCAACCTCATCCCTGAATCCGTGCCCTTCTTCCAAAAAGGCAGCCGACTCGATCTCGACGATGTGAATGGCAACACATCACTCGGCATGCACATTTCTGCCTATGCCGTGCTGTGGGAAGCCGCCGTTTTCGGCTATCTCGGACTCGATGCCCAAGCAGACGGCATCCGCCTGCGCCCCCGCATCCCCCAAGGCTGGGCTTTCATCGCAGCCCCCATCCATTGGAAAGGGCAGCACCTGCGCATTCGGGCTGATCACCAAGGCACAACCATCACCGCAGACGCCAACAACACACGCAATATACCGGTCGCTCATAAACGCCAATCTTTTACTGAACTACAACCCGGCATGGAGATCCAACTTTGAAAATAACTACCGACCCCAACGCGATTGACGTACGTTTCGTAGGCCACCTCTGCTACGATGAAATCTTTCCCTTCGGCGGCGAATCCTACCTCCAGTGCGGCAGTGCCGCCCTCTGTGGCGCCGCTGTGGCCGTACGACTCGGACTCCGCACGGATGTCGTCACGCGCATGAATCCCGCCGACACCAAGCCCGCCGACGGACTGCTTGAACTCGGCGCCAATGTCGTCATCGCTCCTGCCGAGCACACCACGCTGGCGCAGGTCATCCATCGCTCCGAAAATATGGATGAACGCGAATTGCTCGTCCTAAAGGATGCCGGCCCCTTCCTGCCCGAAGATGTCCCCGTAAATCCACCCGCACGCATCACCCATCTGGCCGGCATCAGCGATCACGAATTCACCCTCTCTTTCGTGCAGGCTCTGGCTGCACGCGGCGAATGCTTATCCATGGACATGCAGGCCCTCGTCCGCGTGCTCGATGAAAAACGCCGCGTCTGCTTCTCCAAACCGGAGAATGCCCAGGCCTTTGTCGCCTGCCTGCACTACGTTAAACTCGACATCGTCGAAGCCGAAAAAATCACCGGAACGCGGGACCTCTCCAAGGCGGCGCTCCAGTTTGTTGCCTGGGGCGCCAAGGAAGTGCTGATCACGGAACAAGCCGGAGCCACATTGGCAGTTGGCAATCAAATCCTGCGCGCACCCTTCACGAACAAGAATCAATCCGGACGCACCGGCCGTGGCGACACCACCATGAGCGCCTACCTCTGCCGACGCCTCACCCACGAGCCCGCCGAAGCCCTCCGCTTCGCCGCCACTCTCGTG
>JBLRXB010000224.1:0-2826 GCA_047920915.1 Kiritimatiellia bacterium | reverse complement strand
AGGCGCAAGTTTGCGCGGGGACGTCCCCTGATTGGTGACACGGTGCTCCACGCGTACACGATCCGCATCACTCTCCATGGTGATGAACAATTCCTTGCGGCAGCCGGATAGGGGCCCCGTCTCCTGCAGCAAATGTACCCCCCCTGGAATAGCAGTAACCGTCACAGGGACGTTATCCGGCTCATACGTCACCGCCATGTCCTCCGGCGCAAGCCAGAACCGATGGCCACCGCGCAGCCTGAACGCCGCCTCTCCACGCCCCCCTTGTTCCTCCGGAATGGAAGCAAACAAGTTCGTGCCTCCACAGAAGCCGCAACGCACAATCCGCGGTCCCACCACGGTGGTTACCACAAGTTCCATTCGACCATTACTTACACGAATACTATCTTCCCAACCATGATAGGTAATCTTTTCCATATTACACATCCTCTGCCACTAGTTTTTGCTCCAGTTGCGCGTAGCGCGTCATCATCTCAGAATAGCACCGATGCGCGGCAGCATCCGGGCGCATGGCACAAACCAACCCAGGCTCGCCACCGAGCGCTTCCCCAAAGGCCACAAAACGCCCGCCCACTGCGCAGTGCCACCCATGTAAAGCGCGGTAGGCAGCACCCAAGGAGGCGGAATCAGACTTTTCGGCCACAAACACCGGCACGCCAAATACATTACTTAGCACACGCAACATTTCCTGATCCACAGAGGCTCCGCCCGTTGCCAGAATCCGCTTCGGGGCAAAACCGATATTGGCACCGTGCAGGCGCATCGAAAGGCATTGCCCCTCCACCACCGCACGGCATTCGGTCGCCGCCGAAAACGCAGGTACCGCCTCCCCCGAAGCATCGAATCGCCGAATCCCCGTTTTGTACAAGGGGGGCGTAATTTCGGGGTCATCAATGTAAAACCCGATGTTTCCATCATTTCCCACAGGTGATTCAGCCACCAAGGCACTGAAGGTGCTCCACGATCCATCTGCCACAGCGTCCCGGATTCGGTCGCGCACCAACGCCCCGTTCTTGTAGCACACCATTGCCATGAACGCTTCCGGATCCACCGGGTTCACGAAAATATGCCCCTCCGTGGCCGAAGGCTGCGCTTCACGCAAGAAACCAAACACGGTGTAACTCGTTCCCATACTAATGGCCACATCACCGGGCTCCTGCAAACGCAGGCCAGCCAGACTATTCGGGTTGTCGCCCGACCAGGCAATCAATCGAACCTGCGGCGAAAACCCATACCGCGAAACAAAATAGGGGTGTAGTCCCCCGATTTCGGTATGCGAAGCCACGATCGGGCCCAGCTTGGACGCCAAATCCGGCGCTGTACAGGCCAAAGCGTCCGGCGACCAGGTCTGTGTACGAATATTCATCAGGTTCATTCCGGATCCATCGCTCACGTCAATCGGGGCATAGCCGCCCTTGAGCAAAGAAGCCATGAAGGAACTCACCAGACAGATGCGCTCGGTCGCCGCATAGTTATCCGGCTGCTGCTCATACAGCTTGGCAATCTGATTCCCCGTAAAACGCTCATAGGCCCGCGAGCCGGTCAAGGTTGCGGTGGCCTGAGCCCCCCCTAAGGCCGTCTCGCGCGCCTGGCATTGCGGGCCGGTGCTCGAGTCCATCCAGATAGGCGAATCCGCAATCGCAAAGATATCCCCCAGTTGCGTGCCAAGCGGCTGGCTCGCATCGAGTTGGCCCATCCGTTCGGCGGCCCCGTACCGTAGCCACACACTGCCATGCTGCTGCCCCGAGCCCGAAATCGTACAAACCGAATCCAGCGGTGCCCCGTCAGCCTTCATTTGTTCCAACAATAGATCCAGCGCCGCAACCCACATGGCCGCCGGACTTGTCACCGTCAGGCCATCAGGGCCCACATGCGCACCGCCCTGCGTCTTGAATTGCGGGAGATCACGATCAAAATTCAGCGCGCGCTCATATACAATTTGCAGTGCCTCATCGATCAGGGTGCACTTCAGACCCTGCGTACTCGAGTCCAACCCCAAGAACAATTTCGGTTCCATTTCCCCTCGCTTTCTTGATTCTCCGTATTTTTACAAATGTGTCCTATCAGGGAAGCACGAAACTACCCCTGCATGCCAGCTTCAAAGGCGGCTATGATTGCATCGACAGGCTCCAACCCTACCGATATCCGCAACAACTCCGGATCAACCCCGTAGCGTTGCAGCTTGGCGCGGCCCTCGGCCGTGGAAACCAGATCAAAATGCGCCAGATATACATACGGCATGCAAAGCGTAAAAACCGTACCGAAACTTGGCCCCTTCAACAATGGAAGTCGATCATATATTTTCTTCAAGGGTTTTTGAAAAACAACCGAGATCACGCCGCCATATCCGCCATCGGGTCGCTTAACGGCATCATAGCAGCAACGCGACCCGTCTTGGCCAGCGCCAAATACGCTACGCACACCGGGGTGCCCCTCGAAATAGTCCGCCAGATGCGCCGCATGTTGATTGATCTGCTGCATGCGCGCCCGGTAGTCCTGTATGTGATACGCCAGCACATTCAGATCCCGATGGTAAGGCTGGCTCTGGCAAAGCCGCTTGCGCACAGCATCTGCCCAGGCTGAATGAGGGCGAAAGATGCCAGCGCCGGCCATCACATCAGCATGCCCCCCGGCAAACTTGGTCAGACTTTCCAGCACAATATCTGCTTGTTCCAGCACATCCACATTGATAGGGGTAGGCATGGACGTGTCGATCAGAAAGGGAATATCGTACTGCCGACACAAACGCGACAAACGCATAATATCCGCGGTCTGCAATAACGGGTTCGTCATGATTTCCGTTGTTATGGCAGCCACTCGATGGTG
>JBLRXB010000223.1:0-2856 GCA_047920915.1 Kiritimatiellia bacterium | reverse complement strand
TTTCTGCATAATATGTTTCTCTCTGCTCATGTCTCATTTCGCTTTGCATCGCATGAGACCCTCCTGCATTTCGGCATCGGTTTCAAGCAGGTTTTTGTTTTGAATTGCCGCCTGCGCCCGACACCTCTGGGGCAGCCCGAATTGACTGGACGGCCCCTTCTGGCGATGATAGATACAATCGGCATTTGAACGGAAAAATTACTGCGTTCCGGAATTATGCAGATGCACGGCAAATGCAAAAGAGTGGACCCATGTCATATCACCAAACGATGAAAAATATACCCAAAACGATCAATGGTAATACCCGTGCGGCTGCGCAAGCTTCAGAAGTATGGGTACCCGACAATGGCGACGGTACCTACACGAACCCGATTATTTACGCGGATTACTCTGATCCGGACGTAATCCGGGTTGGCGATGTGTATTACATGACCGCATCCTCTTTTCACTGTGTCCCCGGTCTGCCCCTCTTGCGCTCGATGGATTTGGTCAACTGGGAGCTGATCGCTCATGCGCTACCCGTCATGGAGCCAACGGAAGTGTACGACAAAGCGCAACATGCTAACGGTGTATACGCGCCGTGTCTGCGGTATCACGACGGCTATTTCTTCATTTTCTGGGGCGATCCCGATTTTGGTATTTATTACACGCGAAGCAAAACCATAGAAGGTCCCTGGAGCAAACCGTATATGGTAAAACAAGGTCGCGGTTTCATCGACACCACGCCCCTGTGGGATGATGATGGCAAAGTATATCTCGCGCATGCGTTCGCGAACAGCCGTGCGGGGAGGCATTCGATTCTGGTCGTCCAGGAAATGGCACCGGACTTATCCGCGATGCGTGGTGAGGAAGTGGTTGTTTTCAACGGGCTCGATACCGGGAATTACACGGTCGAAGGTGCCAAGTTTCATAAGCGCGATGGCATGTACTACATTCTGGCTCCCGCTGGCGGGGTGAAGGACGGATGGCAACTGGCATTACGCGCACAACATGTGTTCGGTCCCTACGAACACAAGCGCGTTCTCGAGCAAGGGCCAACCGACATCAATGGTCCCCATCAGGGGGCCTGGATCGATACCCCGAAGGGCGAGGATTGGTTCATCCATTTCCAGGACAGAGGTGCCTTCGGGCGCGTGGTGCACCTCAATCCGGTGCGCTGGGAAGACGGCTGGCCGCTCGTGGGCGTTGATCTCGACGGCAATGGCGTCGGCAACCCCTTGCACACCCACCGCAAGCCTGCCGTCGATGGTCCTGCCCGCCTGATCACGCCTGCCGATAGTGATACCTTCGCAAGCGGAAAACCAGGACTGCAATGGCAATGGCATGGCAATCCCAAACCGTCATTCGGAAGCGCTGGCGAGCCAGGTGGCACTTATCGACTGCACATGCAACCCCGGCCTGCCGACGGTGCCAACATCTGGAGCGGACAGGTACCGAGCTTACTGTTGCAAAAATTTCCAGCCGGAACATTTGCTGCCACGGCCAAGATCGTGTTGCACGCCCAAAAAGATGGCGACGAGGCCGGCTTTATCGTTATGGGAAAGGGCTATCAGTACATCGGCCTCAAACAGCAAGATGGGCAGCCACATGTCCGCGTTGTGAATTGTCAGAATGCGAACAAGGGCGATCACGAAATCGAGCAGCACGTTGCTGCCGTCCCAACCGCTGCCATCATCTTCCGGGTCGAGGTCGACCAAGGCGGATGCTGCCAGTTCTATTACAGCTTAAATGGCGAATCCTTTACGCATGCCGGCGAAATGTTCACCGCCACCGCCGGAGGCTGGATTGGTGCCAAGATCGGCTTCTTCGCCCTAACGGATACGGCTGGCGATCCGGCTGGACATGTGGATCTACACGGGATCCGATTCCACCCGACAATGCAAAGAGAAATCTGATGCCAAAGCAGTCGCCGATTCTTGTTATTCTGCCGGCCGTGGAGCCGGGCAATCCTAATTACGGGGAGATGCCCGAACGTCTATCTTCGTTTCCGGATCTTGCCGTCAGGCAGGTGAAATATCCGTCACTGGTCTGGTACAACAGGCCTGTTCAGGACGAAGCGATGGCGCAGATTCGATCATGGAACGTCTCGTCAGTTATTATCGTTGGATTCAGCAAGTCGGGACTTGGCGCCTGGAATATTGCACGCCGGATGCCCGACCTCGTCACGGGAACCATCATTTTTGATGCGCCGGTGGAGCGCGACACCCTTCCGCCGTGGGGGACCGCGCCATTTTACAAGGACGATGCGGCATGGCAGGCGGATCTGCCGTTGCGTACCTGCGAGCAGTTCAAGTCGGTCATGCCGCTTCATCACCGGCTCGTGCTGATCTCCGGCAGCGGCTTTCATGATGAAATGTGTAAGCTTTCAGATAAACTGTCGTGCATTGGGCTCGAGCATATCTTCCTGCCGCGCCCGGATATGAAGCATAACTGGAATGGAGGATGGATAGAAGAAGGCGTGCATCAAGTCATAGGCAAGTTCGGGGTGCCGCAATAGGTCTGTTTTACCCACATTTTCTGCGGAAGAGCCTTTTTTTTCTTGTTTGAAATCACTTTTCGTTACCCCTTTTGATTGTGAGGTGTGTTTGGTATTATGTAGACCAATCGGAGTTTGATTGACTGGGTTCTGCTTAAAGGGGGAGTGTGTATGCGTCGATATGTGATGGTTTTAGGACTGATCTTGTTGGCGGGCTCCGCTTTGCGGTCAAATGCTGCCGAACCAAATCGGGGATTGATGCTTGGAGCGCCTTTTGCGGATCATGCAGTGTTGCAGCAGGGCATGCATGTCCCCGTATGGGGATGGAGTGAACCCGCCGCACAGATCACCTTGACGTTTGGCGAGCAGCGCAAACAGGC
>JBLRXB010000222.1:0-2914 GCA_047920915.1 Kiritimatiellia bacterium | reverse complement strand
GCTGCCAATCATTTTGGCGGGCGATCTGATCTGGGCTTTTATCGATCCAAGGCTGGTATTCGACCTGTTCTTCAAAGGGTTCGTTCATGTTATGCTCCTGATGGGCAATGCGCGATTCCGGTGTCTTGACTGAGTGAAAACGCTACCTACTGTAGTTTGGGTGACCTGTGATGAAAAGCGGATATTTGTGACTTGTTTTCTGAGACACACAGACAGAAGGGAGATTGTGCGACCCTGGGCGCATGGGCATTTTTGATGTCTTGACATCATAGCATATGATGCTACTATGCATCTATGAGAACAACACTGACCATAGAAGATGATATTTTGGATCGGGCGAGAGTACTGGCAGGCGAACTGCATAGCCCTTTTCGCCGGATTGTGAATGAAGCCCTTCGTGCAGGACTACAGACGATAGAGAAGCCAGCGCGGTGTCGGCCCTACAAGACGCAAGCACGTAAGCTAGGACTGAAGGAGGGCAGGAGTCTGGACAACATTCAGGAGTTGATCGCGCAGGTTGAGGGGGAGGCGCATCGGTGATTCTGGTGGATGCCAACATTCTCTTGTATGCGGAAGATCAACTCAGCCCGAGTCATGAGGCGGCTCGTGCCTGGTGGGATGCTGCACTGTCTGGTCGGTCTCCTGTATGCCTTTGTTGGACGGTGCTTGGTGCATTTATACGCATCGGCACCAATCCGCGTGTGTTCGAGCAGCCCCTATCTTTGCATCAGGCCTTGTCGCGTATTCAGAGTTGGATCGATCAACCGTGTACGCGGATTGTAAGTCCGACAGAGCGGCATTGGATGGTGTTCCAAAAGATGCTAGTCGACGGGCAGGCGGTTGCGAATCTCGTCACTGACGCGCACTTGGCGGCATTGGCCGTCGAGCACGGTTGTGAACTTATTACAACGGATTCAGACTTCTCGCGTTTCCGCGGCATCCGATGGCGTAATCCCCTCAAGGGAACAGGGTGTGGTGGAAAGAATCAGAAAAAGAGCGGATAATCACGATTCGCGCACGTTTTGGATTACGGCGGTGAAGAATAGTATCTTCTTTGCTATTTGAAGACGGAGTCGATGCCCATGGCTTGTTTGCGGGCGAATTTGGGGAGCATGCGTTGGCGTAAGCTGCCGAGCATTGGGTAGAGGATGGCGAGGAGGCGCAGGGTGATGATGCTGTCGAGGAGACGGTAACCGCGTTGTTCGCGCACGAGCAGGCGGCGCCACCATTGAACGCGGATCCAGTAGCGTTTGTGCGGTGCAAAGGTGCATTTGATGGCGTAGCGGGGCTTCCAGGTTTTTCGATATTGCGTTCGTGCTTGTTTCAGACGTTCGATGCATGCTTGCTCGTCCTCGGGGTCGGCAAAAACATACTCGCGCAGCAGGGCAAGGATTTGAAAGGTATCGTGCTGGAAAGCTAATCCCTGTTCAGGGATGTTGGCGCGTTTGGCTATGTTCTGCATGATCCGGATTTTCTTGCAGGCTTGCCAACCTTCCTGCACGCAGGCTTGCTGGTTTTCGACGATGCTACGCATGACCCTGCGCATGGCGGGCGACATCATGATGCGATCCCAGTATGGGAATAGCAGTGGTGGCACACGCAGGCGCCGGAAGAAGAGTTTGCGTGTGGCAAATTCCCGGATATAGAGTCCTTCGCGGATGACGTCGTCTGCCAGTGCCAGGAATGTGATCAAGTCGTCGGGGTCTGTTTTGGGTAAGTGTTGTTTTGCGTATGTCCTGATTGCCGTATCGCAGTCGGAGCCTTGGCAGAGTGCCGCCGCGATATGCGTGTTGAGTTCGGTCCACACAGAGGATTCGTGAATCCACGTGAGTCGTTTGAATTTACCCCATCCGCCGGTCTGGCACCAGACCGAGGTGCCAACGCAGTTGGGCGCGTGCTGGAGCTGCTGCAGGATGCGTTCGTGTTCCCAGCCGGTGAAAGATGGGTATTCGCCAAAGCCCTCATACTCGGGGCGGGTTTGCAGCTCGACGATGGTTTTCAGGGATGTGCGGAAGAAGTGCGTGTTTAGTGGCAAGAAGCGGAAGAAATCGCTTTCGCCGGGTTTCATGGAAATGATAAGGTTCTCGGAAGAAATGTCCTTGAATACACGCTGAAAGGTGCGATGGTGCCAGATGAGATCGCCAACGGAATAGGCACCCACGGTCCAGGTGCGAAAGAAGAGAGAACGGTCGTGGTGTTCAAAGACAGGTAGCAGGGTTTTGAGGAACGTGTTGGCCTGTTCCGGGGTGCGAATGAGCAATTTGCTGAGGAAGGTGCCTTTCGTGCCGATGGAGTCGCTTTCCCCGATACGGAAGATGATGCCTGCAATTGCGGGAAAGTCGGCCAGCAACTGGTTGATGGTTGTGGCCAACCAATCGAAGCAGGCTTGCGGCTGATTGCCGATGCGGGCGGCAAGATCGGGATGCAGGCTGAATACATCCGATGTGATGAGAATGCGCATATTGCGCGCGCTGGCATTTTCGAACAGGGTGCTGTAGAGCGAACGGTATGTTGCAATGATTTCTTGCATTTCAGGTTGATAGGCATCTGCGGGCAGCAAGTGCACGAGGTCATCGAGCGTAATGGTGTTGTATCCCGCCGCTTGCGCTTTTTTCAGAAAGCCCTTGAAGTCCTTGATCAGTTGCGTTTGGACCGCACCCGGCTCCAGCCAACCCGATTTTGCAACGTGCGGGAAAGGTATTTTGGACCAGTTCACCCGTTTTTTAGGATAGTCACGAAAGAAGGGCCCGATGGCATCCAGTATAATCCAGTCCGGTATCATATCCGATCTTTGCTCCCATAAACGCTAAAATGTTTAGCCTATGCTGCGGTGGTTAGGAATGCATTAGCTCCTTAATCGAAGATTGTTTGAGTAGATGAGTCGAATATTTGTTTTTGAGGTTTGTAACATCTT
>JBLRXB010000221.1:0-2979 GCA_047920915.1 Kiritimatiellia bacterium | reverse complement strand
GTGGAGAGGCGGGGATCCCGGACCCAACGAACATGACTCATCGTTCAACCAGGAATGGGTGCATCTGCTAGTACAGCCCAAAGGAAATCCAGGGCGGAGAGGTCCTGGCAATTTCGGGCAAGCGGAAGGTGGCTTTGGCCCTGAAATGGGATTTGCCCGGACCTTGCTCGATGCGCAACCCGACCGGCCCCTGGCCATTGTGAAAGTCGCCTACAACGCAACCGGCGTCAGTGCATGGCGTCCCGGAACATCCATTTACAGGACGTTGATCAGTGAAACAAACCTCGCGATCGAGAAGGCAAAGGCACAGGGCATCACCTTGCGCCCCCGGGCATTTCTCTGGTGCCAGGGCGAAACCGACTCGAACAGAAATCCCGATACAGATGCATATCGGGATGAGCTTGAGTCGATCATTTCCACGCTTCGCAAAGATCTGGATGCGCCGGAAATGATTGCGCTGCTTGGATTCAATACGAGATTCGGAAAAAGAGCGTCTAAGAGAAGCGAGCCACGCTGGGAAAATCAGAGAATCATTAATGCGCAGAAACAAATTGCTGAAAATTCAGACTACGCCGTTTGGGTCAACGATTGGGGCGTCGAGATCGCGAACCAGGCGCACTTCAGCGCCAAGGGAACGCTGGAAGTCGGTGAGCGCTATGCAAAAGCCCTTCTCGAGGCAGAAGCGAATCTGAAACGCTAACTGCGGGGAAGCCCACATCTACTTCGGTCGCACCGCTTCGGTGATCGCCAATCCGGTGTTGTAGTCCAGTTGCCGGGGCTCGAAGTCGTCTTCAATCCGCTGGCGGGTCATGGCGGTATAGTCCCAGGTCGCCTTGCGGGCATCGGTGCGCCACGGTCGTCTTTCCCAGTAGTAACCGCGGAAGGCGTCGCGCGTGTCGTTCATCCATTCCAGTAACCGGTCATGCAGGCGGTCGCGAATGGTGGTGTGGTCCGGCGAGTGGATCAGATTGACCATCTCGCCCGGATCCTCCTGCAGATCGTAAAGCTCGTCGGAACTCAGCAGGTTGATGGCCAGCTTGTAGCGTCCATCAAACACGCAACGGATGGGTTGAAAACCACCGAAGCCGTCGTGATCAATTTCATAGCGGCCGAATTCGATAAACACCTCGTCGTTGATCCGGGTTCCGGGGTCGCGCAGCGCGGGAATCAGGCTCTTGCCGTCCAGAATGGTGGCGAGCGGAACCCCCGCCTGTTCCAGCAGGGTGGGCACCAGATCAATATGCGATACCGGGTGGGGATACACAGACCCTTCCGGGATGACTCCCTTCCACCGGGCGATCAACGGGATCCGAATATTTTCCTCATACATCACAGCCCCCTTGTTGACGATGCCGTGGGATCCGCACATGTCGCCGTGGTCGGAGGTGTACACGACCAGCGCGTTTTCCGCATGGGCATCCACCGCGTCCAGCACCCGGCCGATTTCATCATCCACAAAGCTGTTGCAGTTCAGCCAGTCCGCCACGCCCCCCGGATTGAAACAATTCTTGCCGTATCCGCAGGATTCGGCCCAGACTTTGTGGTGCTCGGGTTTGTCTTGAAGGTCATCGTCCGCATTTTCGGGTTTCGGCCAGGCGTAGTCATTGTAAAACGAATCGAACGGAGGCGGGCATAGATAGGGGTGGTGAGGTTCATCGTAGCTGACCACCAGCAGAAAAGACTCGTCTTTGTGTTTCCGCAGAAACTCGATGGCCCGGTTGGAGCAGCGGTGGGCAAAGGTGAATTCGCGCTCCACCCCCTTTGTCTTCATGGAGGAGGCCGCACGGCTAAAGACTTTTTCCGCATCGGAGAGTTCCTCCAAATAGGCTTTCATATCATACCAGTAGTCCGGATCCCATCCTTCCGGACAGCACCCCATACCGAAATAATCCCCGCCGTCCACATGCCATTTGCCAACGTATCCAGCATGCACGCCGGCTTTCTTGAGCCGTTGTCCGAGGGTCTTTACCGTATCCCCGATGGGCATGGTGTTTCCCCAGCCGCCATTGGAATGCGGGTACGTGCCAGTGAAGAGAGCGGACCGCGCCGGGCCGCAAACGGGTTGACAGGTATAGGCCTGATCAAAACGCATCCCCTCTGCCGCCAGCCGGTCCAGTTGAGGGGTTTTCATATCCGCGTTGCCATAACATCCAAGCATGTCCCAGCGTTGCGTGTCGGTCATAATCAGAATAGTTTGTTTGGGTATATTCATAATAAGTAGTCCTTCTTTGCTCAGTAGCGAGAACCTGTCCGAAAAGGTCTTTTCGGCCAGGAGGGTTCAGGGTTCGTGGTTCGGAGTTCCTTGTTTTCGAGCGGCAATGCGCCTGACCAAATATGTCGCAACGTGCTGGCGTTCAATAACTTAAAACCACTCAAGGAGTTGATTATGCCAGCATATGCGACACAGGGGACAGTAGCCGACCAGCCCACGATTGGCAACCTGTTTTTGCCGATTCCCGATACCGATTTCCGCAGGTTTCTCGCTGAAGTGGGCGGTATCGCTCGATTTGACCCGGAAATCATCACGGCAGTCGAGGCTGGTCTGGACTTGCCTGCTCGCGAGAAGGAGAGCCTGCGTCTGGCCGAGTGCCGGTTTTTCGAAAGCCAAACGCAAGATATTCCCAGGCCTTGAGATCGAGGCTTGCGAGATTCGTGCCAAGGATTTGTCACTAACAAAACCCTACCATCGAACAAGAAGGTACTGAGCCAGTCGGATGGCTCGGCGGCCTTCATCCAGAAGGGTAGCCGTGAGGCTGTGGTCGGCTACCAGCCGCAACTGGTACGCAGTAAGAAAGGCTTTGTGACCAGCCTGTTGGTTCCCGATGGCAATGCCGGCGATGCCTCCATGCTTGTGGAGTCGATCATGGACGCCTTCGGTCGAACCGGTATGATCGCCAGTAGCGTCAGCACCGATGATGGCTATGCTTCGGCAAAGGGGCGTAACGAGCTGCTGGAACCGGGGGTAAAGACAGCCCGTAT
>JBLRXB010000220.1:0-2983 GCA_047920915.1 Kiritimatiellia bacterium | reverse complement strand
CGGTCGTCTTCCTCGCTCACCTCCGGCGGGGAGAGCTGAATCAGCTCGTCAATGCCGTCGTCCCGGTCACAGCCGGAGGCGATGAAAAACTCCCCGCCAAGACCGCTGCGGAAGGTAAGGGTCACATAATTCGGGTTCTCGGCAGCATGGATGAATGTGTACCGGTCGCATGTCAAAACAAACCTATTCCGTTCACTCGTCTTCTTCATGATATTTTCCTTGTGATTACCTTTTCGTAGTTCTGCAAACAAACAACAGCGTCATCGCGTCATGTTTCCTTGCCTGATTTCATCCAGCCGCTTTGACATTTTCTCAACCAGATCTTTATTCTCTGCCGCAAGGTTCCGGATCTGCCCGACATCCTGCGACAGATCATAAAGCTGCGGCTCGTTCTGAATTCCTGTATCACCACTCGGGCATTTCGCCGGCCCCTCGTAAGACGGTATATACGCCCAGTTTGACTGCCGGATGAACGTCCTTCCTTTTGATCCCTCCGCCACCAGCTCATCACGTCCCTTACCGCTTCGACCAAGCAGGGAGTCCATCACATTCATGCTGTCAGGCGCAGCAGCCCCATCAAGCGTCTGACCTGTCATCGTGGCAAAAGACGCCAGGAAGTCAACTTGGCTCACCAGGGCATCTGTTTCCCCGGCCTTTATGTGTCCTGGCCAGCTTACAATAAACGGTACGCGCGTTCCGCCGTCGTACAGACTGTACTTGCCGCCGCGCAAAGGACCTGCCGGCTTATGATCGCCGGCCAGCTCAACCGCTTTGTCGGCATACCCGTCATCCAGCACCGGCCCGTTGTCGCTGGAGAAAATGACGATTGTGTTCTCCCGAATACCCAGCTTATCCAGCGCCTCCAGCATCTGTCCCACACACCAGTCCAGCTCCACAATAACATCGCCTCTCGCCCCGTGCGGTGTTGCCCCCTTGAAACGCGGCCCCGGCAGACGCGGCGCATGCGGCTGATGAAACGCATAATAAAGGAAAAATGGCCTATCTCCGCTGTCCCGCACAAAGCTAACCGCCTTTTCGGCAAACACCTCGGCCATCGTCTCATCATCCCACAGCGCCGCCTTGCCGCCGCGCATGTGTCCGATCCGGCCAATTCCGTTTATGATCGTGCCATCGTGACCGTGAGAGTGCTTTAACTTCAACAGTTCAGGATTGTTTTTCCCTGTAGGTATACCCGGAAATCCACCTTTTCCGTCGTAGCTCACCTCGATCGGGTCTGCCGGATCAAGCCCCGCCACTTTCCGGTTCTCGATATACACGCACGGCACACGGTCATTTGTCGCGCCCATGATGTATGAATACTCAAACCCGACATCATTAGGGGTGCGGTTGATCTCGTTGTTCCAGTCGAGATCACCATTGCCAAGCCCCAGATGCCACTTACCAACGATCCCGGTTCTGTAACCGGCCTGCTTCAGCATCGCTGGCAGCGTCTGTTCGTTTTCCGCAATAATCAAAGGTGCGTCGCCAGGCAAAATCGCCGCCTGCTTGTTGCGCCACGGGTACGAGCCTGTCAGCAGGCTGTACCGTGACGGCGTGCACGTTGCAGCCGTGGCATAACCCTGATGAAACAGGAGGCCTTCCTTCGCCAGTCTGTCGATATTTGGAGTCGGTATACTCTTCGCACCATAGCACCCCACATCCCCGAACCCAAGATCATCCGCATACATAATGATTATATTGGGCCTGTCCTGCATTGTTGCCTCTCCATTTTCAGGCATCAGCATCCCAGCCATACCTGCGGTTGCCGTTGCCATAAAACCTCTCCTGCTGATCCTGTTACTCATGTTAGCATCCCCCATCCAGCTTCAGCTTGCGCATATCAGCTATATTCTTTTCCGTCACGAAAACAATATAGCTGCGAGCCCCCCCTGACAATAGACGAACAGCTCAACTTCCTTCACTTTTGGGGCAAAACGGGGGAATCGATACGTGGGTTAGCCTTGGCGCTTCGGAAAGTTCAAAGCGCCATCATGAATTCATCGATATCCACATATTCCAGCTCCAGCGGCGGCTGGACTGGCGGCCACAGCCTTGTCACCCAAGCGGTCCGTGAGCTGTGTCAGAAAAAGATATATTTATGCACCACCGTCAAGATCTCGGGCACCTTCTGCACTTCGTCGATGACGATAATCCGCTGATCCGGATTCCCTTCCAACAGCACTTCCAATCTTTCCGGTTTTGCGGAAAGCCTACGATGCACATCAAGATCAAGCAGGTTTATCCAAAGGCCAGTCGCGAAATGATGCTACAGCCAAGTGGACTTTCCGGTCCCACGCGGCCCGAAAAGAAAGAAGCTGCCTGACGGTTGCCGTATATCATGTTTCCCGAAACTGGCAGAACATCAAGAAATAAATCATATTTATGCAAGCCGCACCGCCATATTCTGTCCCGATATGGCGACATAAGTTACATTAAGAGGAAAGGGGAAAAACGATACGAGGTCATACATTAGAGGCGGGCAGCAATCTATTGTCACCGATCACCACATTCTCTTCACGCAGTTCCTCCACGTTTCGCAACACCCGCGGCTCTTTCGTGACGTTGTCCACCCGCACATTTTTCAGCAGGATCTGCTCCACCGGCCGCTCCTTGGAACCGTTGATGTAAATCCCATGCTCCGCTTTTCCGAGTTTCACGTTCTCCATCACAATCCGCCGAATCACGGTGTGCTTCATATCCACCGTCCGCACCAAATCCCGCCACTGATAGAGCACATCCGTGTCAATAGCCAGCATGGCCGTACTGACCTCGGTGGCCGCCGCGTTTTCAATGAAGATATTTTCAACCACGCCGCCCCGGCGGTGGTTGGTCTTGATGTACAGAAGACTGATGGTGAGTCCGCCCGTCGGTTGATAATCGACATCGTGCATATACACATTCCGCACCCCACCGGACAGCTCGCTCCCGATGGCCAGCAGGTTGTGGCCCCGTTTTATCGTGCAGTTCCGTATCACAATATTCT
>JBLRXB010000219.1:0-2988 GCA_047920915.1 Kiritimatiellia bacterium | reverse complement strand
CAATTTGAGCCTTGGTCGTAGGGGTCGCTTTTGCCATGTTCTCTCCTCTTTGTTAGTTGTGTTACAAAACAACATGAAACACGCAGAATATGTAGTAAATCCTCGCACACAAAGCAACTGTTTTTATTGCAATCCAAACATATTTTGCGTACTTCTCGGACGCATCGTTTTGCGCACCACCCGGAATTAGTAATCGTCGTGCGGCACCCACCGCCCTTTTTCTGCTTCCCGTGCGTCTACGTTTCAGCATAATCCGCTAAATCCACTTGCTATTCCTGCCTTGCAAAACTAACGTAAAAACCACCGCCGGAAAGAAGGCACATGTGATCCGGCACATCACGAGCCCGCCGGGATGCACACAAGCACACGAGTCATATTGAACCGCTTCCGAAGGACATAAATCGGAATGAAACGAAATCGTCTGGAACAGACAGAAAAATATCTAGTTGGGCTGATCGAGCGCAAAGGTGCGGACCAGAACCGCAGTCGACCCATTCGCGGCCTACTGCTGCTCCTCAAAGCGCTCTCCCGACTATATCGCTTGATTGTCCAGACCCGCATCTGGTGCTACAACCATGGTATCTTGCGCCACCACACCCTCGGCTGCCAGGTGATCAGTGTCGGCAACCTCACGGTCGGGGGTACAGGCAAAACACCGGTCGTCGAAATCTTTGCCCGCGAACTGCAGCAGGCCGGACGCCGCGTCGCCATTCTTAGCCGCGGCTACAAAAAATCCAAACCACCCTTGATAAAACGCCTCACGAACAAGCTCACCTTGGCCGAAAATCGCGAACCGCCCCGTGTCGTCTCCGACGGCAAAGAACTCCTGCTCGACTCCCATACCAGCGGTGATGAACCCTACATGCTAGCTAGCAATTTGCCCGATGTAGCTGTGCTTGTGGATCGCGACCGCGTGAAAAGCGGACGCTACGCCATCAACCGCCTCAATTGCGACACGCTCATTCTCGATGACGGATTTCAATATCTGTCGCTCAAACCACGTGTGCAAATCGTACTGGTGGACATGACCAACCCCTTTAGTAATGAGAACGTACTGCCGCGCGGGATTCTACGTGAACCCATCAAGAACATCCGACGCGCTGACTTTATCTTCATCACCAAATCCGACGGCAAGAACGCGGGTGCCATTATCGAGCAGATTCGCCAGTATAACCAGCAAGCCGAAATTATCGAGTGTCGCCACTGCCCGCGTTACCTGAAAAACGTCATCACCCTGGAACAGGAGCCTCTTGATTTCCTGAAAAACCGCAACGTGGTGGCTCTGTCGGGTATTGCCGCACCCCACGGCTTTGAAAGATCGCTCGAAACGTTTGGTGCCAGCCTATTGGAAACATTTCGCTTTGCCGACCACCACCGTTACTCACAGCAAGAACTCATCAATATCATCAATGCCGCTGCCAAGGCAGGTGCCGACGCCATCATCACAACCGAAAAGGATGCCGTACGCTTCCCCGGCTTGGCGCGTTGCGATGTACCCATCTACTTCCTGCGCGTGGATATAGAAATTCTCAGGGGCGCCGAAAATTTCCAGCAATGGATCGAACGCATCTGCTTCCGTCAGCCCCAAAAAACAGTGGAGGATGCTGCCAAATGACCCCATCCAAACAAACGCTCATCTTCGGCGTGAATTGGCTTGGGGACAGCTGCATGGCCATGCCCGCAATCCAGACCTGGAAAAACCACCATCCCGATCATAGCCTAACCATGTTGATCAAGCCGCCATTACAGCCACTCTGGCAGTGCCACACGGCCATTGACCAGATCATCGCACTCGCCCCCGGACATATGGGGCCCATCAAAACGGGGCTAGCCCTGCGCACAAATCAATTTGAAGCGGCCTACATATTCCCGAACTCCTGGCGCTCGGCCCTGCCTCCCTTCATGGCCCGGATTCCGAAGCGTATCGGATTTTCCGGGCACACCCGCGCCTGGATGCTTACCACCGTTATCCCCGATGCACCCGAAACCGAACATCAACAATGGGAATTCGCGCGCATTCTCGGGCTGCCGACAACCGAGCCTCTCCCCTTGCCCGACCTCAGCCTGCCCGATCCGCCCGCAACCATTGCCAAATTCCCCCAGCGCTTGATCGGGATTCTACCCGGCGCAGCACGTGGCCCAGCCAAACGATGGCCAACCGGACACTTTGTCGCGGCAGCAAAAAACCTGCGTGAAGCGCACGACTTCCATTTCGTAATCATGGGCACTCCCACGGAAGCCTCTCTTTGCAACGAAATTGCACACGCACTGGAACCGCATGCCACCTGCCTCGCAGGCACAACGACCATACCCGCCTTGGCCGCAAGCTTACGGGCCTGCCGTGGCGTGCTATCCAATGATAGCGGCGGCATGCATCTAGCGGCGGCTGTCGGCACGCCTGTCGTCGCCATGTTCGGACTAACCGACCCCACCAAAACCGGCCCCATTGGCCCCTTTACACGCTGCCTGCAACCACCCGGCATCCAAGGCTCGCGTAAAATCGCCCGCAACAGCGAGGAAGCCGAACGCGTGCTTGCCTCCATCTCCCCCGCGAAAGCAGCCAACGCCTTACTCGAACTAATGGGCACGAAGGAATCCCATTCATGAAATTGCTGCGCAATGCCGCCACGGTCGGAGGGCTGACAGCCGTGAGCCGAATCCTTGGCCTTGTGCGCGAAATATTCATGGCAAATCTGTTCGGAACCAGCCTCGTCAAATCCGCCTTCGACCTCGCCTTTCGCATTCCCAACCTCTTCCGCGCGATTTTCGGAGAAGGGGCTCTCTCGCAAGCCTTCATCCCTATCTACACGCAAACCCGCACCCGCGAAGGTGCCGCCGGCGCCAACATCTTTGCCGGCAAGGTACTCACCCTGCTCGCCACCATCCTCTGCACGATCACGGCCATCACCATCATCGGGATCCGACTAGCCCAACCATGGCTGACCTATGGCAGCCGCCCCGAAACGGTGCTGCGACTCCTTGGCATAC
>JBLRXB010000218.1:0-2991 GCA_047920915.1 Kiritimatiellia bacterium | reverse complement strand
GCCGCGTGCGCTACTTCTCCGACGGCATGATCCTGGGGTCGCGCCTCTTCGTAGACGAAACCTTTCGCCGCTACCGCGGCAACTTCGGCGTAAAACGCAGCACCGGAGCCAGAAAGATGCAATCAGCCTCATGGAATGGGCTGTTCACGGCGCGGCGTTTACAGCTTGCCCCCGTGACCCCGCCCGCTGTGTGCTGACCAACCGTACAGATCATCCCTGAAACGCCGAACATTCGCCTCGGTGACGGCCGGGCTCCGCCCGAGAACGGCCAGACACCAACTTTTTCGTACGCGAACAGGCGCACAAGCCTCCCGCGCAAGCGTCCGCAGCATTCGCCACGTCACTGCCTCACCTTCTGAAGCAACAAAAGCCACATCATCAACGGAAACCAAACCAAATATTGCTCAGATTGCCCGTCCCCACTTAACCATATACCTGAAGAAACGAGCATGCCCGATTTGCAAAAACTTTCTCAGATAGTGTGTCCCCTTTCTTTTATAGTGTGTCCCCTTTCTTTTTTTTCTACCCACGCATGGGGTAGAGATCTTGCCATGGGCGGGACTGGCGGGCGATCACGGTGTCGACCATTTCGTGGATCTGCTGGCAGCATGTGATCCGGCTGAAGTTCCGGCGCACATCCGCCCAATGCTCGAGACCGGCGAGATACTGGATCAAATGGCACCGGAATTGTAATGCGGCCGCGCGATCCGGGTCGATGCCACCACGGCGGCGCCACAGATTTTCTTTGGCCTTGTAGGCAACGAGCTCGCGCAAGTGCCAATGCACGACGCGTCGCAGTTCCGGATAGGCACGTATTGGGGGTGTTCCACCAGCCCAGAGGGTTTCGGCATCGGCAAGAATCCAGGGATTTCCGACAGCACCCCTGGCAATCATAACCGCATCTACCCCATATGTTTGCATTGCGGCAACGGCCTGTTGTGCTGTTTTGATGCCGCCATTGCCAATCACCGGAATCTGCACTTGTTGTTTGACGCGGGCGATCATCTCCCAGTCAGCAGGTCCTTTGTGATGATCGGCCGCATAACGACCATGAATGGCTAATGCCGACGCACCGGCATCCTCGGCACGCCGGGCAATTTCCCGGATTGTTTCGACACCGGTCTCGTACCCAATGCGGGTTTTGATGTACACGGGAAGAGACACGGCAGATTGGACGGCCTTGACAATGCGCGCGATCTGGGCGGGTTCACGAATCAAGGCCGCGCCCGCGCCCTTCGCAACGATTTTGCGTACTGGACATCCGCAGTTGATATCGATCACGGCAAAGCGTCCGGAGGCCTCGATCCTTTGTGCCGCTTCTGCCATCGCCGCGGGTTCGCGCCCGTACATATGCCCGGCAACAGGGTGTTCCTCCGGATCACAGGACAGCAGGTGCCACGAGGGCGCGGAATCCCGGATCAGTCCCTGCGCAACGGCCACTTCGGTATAGAAAAGACCACGTCCAAAGTGCCGCCAGACCTTGCGCATGGCCTGGTCTGTGTAGCCAGCCATCGGTGCCAGCCAGAACGGGGAAGGCAAATTCAGCTCTTGCACGATAACAGCTCCTTGATGCGTTCAAGCGGCAGTCCCATTACATTTGTGCGGGATCCTGTAAAGCGGCTCACCAGCAAGTCGCCACTCTCGTCGATATCATAGGCCCCCGCACGATCATAGGGTTGCACACGGTCAATATATGTATGGATATCCTGCTCCGTTAACACTTTAAACGCTACCAGTGAGGTCTCGACCCCGCACCCCAGGGGGGGATTCTGCTCGTGCGCATGCGCCAGCACGTACCCGGTATGCACGGCCTGCACGCGCCCCGATTCGCGACGCAGCATCTCCTCGGCCTCAGCCCGGTTGCAAGGTTTTCCCAACACCGCACCATCCAGCTCGACCGTGGTATCGGCGGTCAGGATTAAGGCATCGGGTTCGTGCGCGCAGCACCAACGCCATTTGCGCAGGGCATTCTCCAAGACCAGCGCCCGCGCGGCCATACCACCGGACAATTCCTCCACCTCGGGAGACATGCAGCGGAACGCCACACCAAGTTCAGCCAGTAGGCGCCTTCGACGCGGTGATTGTGATGCCAAAACCAGATCCATACGTATGCTACTCCCTGCCACCTTCAGCCTTGGCGTTCCACGTCCGACCAGATGGCTGCCTGCCCCGCCGGAATGGCATCGCAGCCCTTACAGCCCGCGCAGCCCGACCCGCACGAGACATCCCGTTTTTGCAACATACCACGCGTTGCCAGAAATACCAATATCCCTGCCATGGCATCTTCTTCCATCTCAAAGTGCAGTGCCAGAGTACGCGTATCGATCGGTCCATTCGTACGGATATATTGGCGGATCTCGCGCAACAAGTGCCGGGCATGTGGCGGCGGCGGGGGGTGCCCCGCAGCAACGGGCTCGACGAACACATTCTCGGCCCAGTCCCGCGGCACACTCAAGCGCGAGTCCCCGGCTTTGAGGATCATCTGGCGATCAGCGGGATCGTTGCACACAACCTCGACGCTGGTGCCGCAGAACAATCCCAGTTCGACGGTCTGTGCGGCCGCATTGCCGGTGACCACAACCAAACTTCCCGCCGGGCATTGTGCAAGCACATGCATGGCCTGGTCTGGCGGCCCTGGATGTCCGCGACGGCGGCGCCAACGCATCATACTCGCTGCCTCTTTCCGTAATCATGTAACAGGTATATACCGGCAGCAATCGCTGCCCCGCACCCCAGCAACCAGGCCCCTGCCTGCAATGGAAAGGCCAAAAAACGGGTACACTGGAAAAACATGGTAGCAATCACCCAGGCCAGCACGGTGAGATACACCGTACTGAATATGGCCCAGCGCAAGCCGGCCTCCTGATAGATTGCCCCTACGACGGCAAGACAGGGGCAATAGATGAGGACAAACAAGAGATAGGCCACGACCGCAGCGGCACTGCCAAACCCTTGCCGCATGGCGGCGGCACTGCTGGAATCCTCCCCCTC
>JBLRXB010000217.1:0-2992 GCA_047920915.1 Kiritimatiellia bacterium | reverse complement strand
CTGGCGCATTAGCTTTGTTTCCCTGCTGATCGGAGGGGCCACCATCCTGGTATTCGTTGTGGAGCGTCGCCTCGGCATGTCCATCGAGCTGGCCCGCACCCTCGCCGTCAACACACTGGTCTGTGGACAGGCCTTCTACCTTTTCAACAGCCGTTTCATCCGGGAATCCAGTTGCCATCTGTCGCGTCTCTTCACCAATCCGGTCGCCTGGTTCGCCATCACAGCCCTCACCATCCTGCAGTTTGCGTTCGTCTACCTACCCTTCATGCAAACCGCCTTTGGCACTGCCTCCCTGGCACTGCGCCACTGGCTCGTGCCCCTCGGCGTAGGCCTCGCCGTCTTCTTCATTGTAGAAGCCGAAAAAGCCCTCACCAGACGCTGGCGGCGCTGAACGGGGTTAAGCGCGAACAAGCCGGCAAGAACGCCGGACTCCCGACGCCCGGCGCAGCGTTGTTTCTAGCAAATGCCCCGCACCTTCCACAAGCACGGCATGAGCCCCACGACCACCCGGCGTCGGGCGTCGCAAGTCCGGCGTCCTCGGCTGGTTGGATTGCTACCGCGATATCGTTTCTATGTGTTACCGCACATGCTTTTCACACATTTTCCGGAAGTGATAGCCATAGATTGCGAGCGTGACGGCATTGGGAAGCAGGTGGGGACGCCGGAACTGCGTCCATAGCAGCAGCTTCCAATATTGGGTGCGTTCGCGCCCTACTATCCCGAGATGGATCATGGAGCGCAGCATCGCCAGAATGTGATGCATCCGGAGTTTCTCCCGTACCTGGGGTCCCTTGAACTCGCGCAGAAACGTCCGCACGCGCTGGTAATATGGGGCCGGGGCATAGATCTGGTCCAGAATCCGGCGGTACCCCGCCTTCAAGGCGTCCATGCTCATGGTCGGAATGATATTCGTCGTGCCATCGACATTGTCGCCCGAGGATTCCGCGCTGAGCCGTCCCTGCGCCTGCATGCGTTCGTAAAGCCGCGTGCCCACCGGTGCCTGCAGCAGGCCTACCATCGCGGTGACAATGCCGCTCTGCTGGATGAAATCAATCTGGCGCTGGAAAATCGAGGGACTGTCGTGATCGAATCCCACGATAAATCCGCCCTGTACCTGGAGACCGGCGCGTTGGATACGCTTGACATCCTCCACCAGGTTACGACTCTTGTTCTGGATCTTGCTGCACTCGGCCAGGCTATGTTCATCGGGCGTCTCGATGCCGATAAAGACGCTATCGAATCCGGCCGTCACCATTTGCGCCATCAGGGGGGCGTCATCGGCCAGATTGATCGAGGCCTCGGTCAGAAATGCATTGCCTGCTTTGCCCTTGCGCCAGGCGATCAGCGCCGGCAGCAGGCCGGTCTTCACAAAGTGTTTGTTACCAATAAAGTTGTCATCCACAAAAAAGACATGGCCGCGCCAGCCTTGTGCGTAGAGGCCATCGAGTTCCGTTGTGACCTGCCGGGCGGACTTCATGCGCACCTGGTGGCCGAGCATGGCAGTGACATTACAGAAGTCGCAGGCAAACGGACAGCCGCGCGAGAATTGCAAACTCATCGTGGCGTAGCGTTTCAAGTCGAGCAAATCCCAGCGTGGTGCGGGGGTCTGGTGCAGATCGGCAAATTGAGCGCTGCGGTAGATGCGCTGCGGACAGCCATTTGCCAGATCCTCGAGAAAGGGTGGCAACGTAAGCTCGGCTTCATTCAAGATAAAATGGTCGACGCTCTCGAACTGTTCGTATTCGCCGCTGAACAGCGGGCCGCCCGCCACAATCCGCAGCCCCGCCGCCTTGCAACGATCCACGATCCGGTGCGTGGCCGCACGCTGGACAACCATTGCACCGATCAAGGCGCAATCGGCCCAGGCCAGATCCGCGTCCGTGAGCGACCGCACGTTCGTATCCACCAGACGCAAAGACCAATCTTCGGGCAGCATCGCTGCAATCGTTGCCAGCCCCAACGGCGGCAGTGCCGCACGCTTGCCCACAAAAGGCAACGCGTGCTTGAAGCTCCAGAACGTGTCCGGGAACTCGGGATAGATCAAAAGTACATGCATCGGTGCCACCCCCATAAGCGCAGGCTGACACGGATCACGACGCTGCGCCTCAGCCTTGTTATCCTTGACTTACGTCTGCCCGCTTTTCCTTGGCCTTCTTGCTCTTCTTGTCGCCCACGAGATGTCTCCTGTTGTTGCCTGCGGTTTCCTTCTGTTCCCACACGCAGCACACGCCGTGCATAACGCTATTGGCTGTCGGTCTCTTTCTTGGCCACCACTATAATGACGCCATGGACGCACCACCGCGATGGGGTCTAACCCTACCCCACATTCGCGCTTGGCAGTACTGCGTCTTTGATCGTGTGTCCCCTATCCCCTCGCAACAACAGCCTGCCCACCAACTGCCGCTCGTCGCGGCAGACCGAATGCCCTTACCGCAGCCACTCTTGCGAAGAGTCGCAAAGGTGCGGATGTTTCATCTCGGATCGGCACTATCGCAGGGTGTTGAACTTGAGGGCGGCAAAGACCCCGCCCGCAAACCCCACCAGCAGCATCAGCACCAGCATGATTGCCTGGGGCATACTGATGGTGACGAACAGCAACCGGGCTGACACCATCTGCATGTTTTGCAACACCACAATCAGAGCCACAATCGCCAGTACCAGCAATGTGACCAGCTTGAACTTCGATTTCACGATTGTATCTTTCATCGGATTACATCCTCTCTATTTTTCCACAGGTTCCGTTTCCGGTTTTTCCTGCATACTGGCTCCGGCACCCTCCATAGCCGCGCCCGCCTTCTCAAGGGTTTCGCCAGTCTTTTCCAGCGCCTTGCCGGTCACATCCTTGACAGCAGCCCCGGTTGTCTTGGCAGCATCCACGGTCCGATCTGCGGCCCTGTCCAATGCCGCTCCCGTGCGCTCGGCACCACCTGGTGTCGCTTCCACTTCTGATTCCGATTTGCCGGCACACCCGACCAACGACACGCTCACCAAC
>JBLRXB010000216.1:0-2997 GCA_047920915.1 Kiritimatiellia bacterium | reverse complement strand
TGCTCATCCCGTCAATGCCTGCCGAGCCTGCGTTGGACTTGACACGCTGCCAAGCCCTCAACAGGTTTTCCCTTTCCAGAATCTGCTCCATCATGGTCTTTATCCTCCGAACGCCCCCATGCTTCCCATCGTGTCGGCTCTTGCCGCTTTTACGGCCATACGGCCTGTAGGCGACATCTGACACGCAGTCGGGACGTTCCTGTCCAGTTCAGCCCTTCCCGGCATCGAGTCTTCCGGTCTCTTCGTTTAAACGGGTTGTCACCAACCCCCGGCTCGCTGTTCGGTATTATGGCCTCTGCTGACTCCCCGCTCCGGTTGCCCGGTGCGGGGCCTCCCCAGGTAAGAACGCGTTGCTCCACGGCACGACCGCCGCATTTACCCCTCGCCGCTGAACCTGACGGTTTCGCTGTGTTGTGCCAGCTCACCTCGCCGCGACGGGCCTTACTATGCGATTTCTGTTCGTCAGCCTGCCGTTTTCCGCTAGCCTTCCTCCCGCCGGTCGGTTACCCTTCCGACGTTGGCTTCACGTAGTAGTTCTTTATGTTTTCACATAACCGGTTCTCCTACAGGGGACTTTAACCCCATTTACAACGCGCCCATGCTGGGCGCACACAAAGCGTCGCACCCTATCGCCGCTAGTCGCGGCGAAGGGTGAACGCCAACGTTCCAGGCGACTGCGTCGCCTGGAACGCGGAGCCGACTTCGTCGTGCGCCGGGCAGGCAAGCCAGACAGACACCAGTCGAAAGCGGGTCAGCTCCGCATGGGGATTTCAGATTGACAACCGAATCCTGTAACGTACAATTGTACCTATGAAGATCGTGGTAGATACAAATACGTTGCTCGCAGTAGCAATGAACGAACCTGAAAAAGATTGGCTGATAGACGTTACACGCGGTCATGATCTCGTTGCTCCATCTGTGTTGCCATATGAAATTGGCAACGCGCTCTCATCGCTTGTGCGACGCGACGCAATTGCAGAGAGGCAACTGTCGGCAATCTGGGACGCAACGGCGAAAATTCCTGTTGAGCTAGCACCTGTGAACGTGAGGGCTGCCCTGCTACTCGCAGGACATTTTCGAATCTACGCATACGAGGGATATTTTCTACAATGCGCGATAGACGCAAAGGCACCACTTCTATCTCTAGATCGCGGCATGCTGCGAGTGGCTAAAGAATTGCAGTTGGATATAATGGAGAAATAATGAAAGTCTATACCTATTCACAGGCTCGGCAAAATCTGGCGGATGTGCTAAATCAATCCAAAGAGGATGGCGTATTGATTCGACGACGCGGGGGTGAAACATTCATGGTTATACCAAAACCGAGGACCGGCTCCCCATTCGATATTGCCGGGGTAACAACCAAAGCCACAACAAGTGACATTGTCAATGCCGTTCGCGAGAGCCGATCAAAATCATCCCAACAACGGCATGCAGGATATTGCCGCTAACGCGCCAAATCCTGATGCCGGGCGAGCGAGCAAAGAATACTTATTGAACAGCCCTGCTCCAAGGCGCGGATCAACAGGGAGACAAAGGATCCCCACATGCATGATGCGACGGGAATATTCACTCGATACGAGGGAGGACCCATCCTGGAAGTCAAGAACTATCCAGGGATGGCGCAAATCTACAACCCATCCCCGGTGCAGGTGGGTGCCGAAACAATTCTGCTTGTTTCCGTTGTCGAGCACGCAGCGACTAAAGGCTTTGGGCGAGACGTTGGCCAGACGCGTGTCGCTCGGTCTAAAGATGGAATCCACTTTGAACTGGGCGACGAGAACTTCATAAACTGCCAGAACCACGATGAGCCATGGACCCTTTATCATCATTTTATTGATAATCGCATCACCAAGATTGATGAATGGTATTACATCATCACGCCGGTAATGGTTCTCGGTTTCGATTCACCAATAGGCATGCTTGGCCGCACGAAGGACTTCACGTCATATGAGCGAATCGAAATTATCACAGCTCCAAAAAATCGGGGCGCATCCCTGTTCCCTGAGAAGATTGGCGGAAAGTATTACAAACTGGATCGTCCTGGCGGCGGCGACGGTTCCGGCGGCAACATATGGCTCAGCTCCTCGCCAGACCTTGTCCACTGGGGAGAATTCAAGCCTGTCTTAGCTGCCGGCTACCGTTTTTGGAACACGCAAAAGATCGGGCCGACACCACCGATCAAGACGGACAAAGGGTGGCTGGACATCATTCACGGCGTCTGCAGACCCGCTGGAGGCACATATTACTACATTGGAGCCATCCTTCTTGATCTCGATGAACCATGGAAACTTGTCGGAAAGACGAACAGCTTCCTGATGATGCCACAAGAACCATGGGAACAACACGGCAACTGCGACAATACCATCTTCCCTTGTGGTGCCATTGCCGATTATCACACCGACCGGATACGCTTATATTACGGTGCCTGCGATCAGACAATTTGTCTCGCAACGGGCTCCTTGAGCGAAACCGTCGAAGCCTGCATGCTAGGCCTGTAGAGCCCGAACGATCAGAAGGAAACGCAAGGGGTCACATCTAGACATTATACACACTTTTCAGTTTGCCGCGAAATACTTCCATTCTATCAGCCAATTCCTTGTCCTCCTTGGCGCGCGATTCTATGCGCCTGACCGCCTGATAGACGGCACCGTAGTCCAGGCCGCCCACCTCATCTGCCAGTTCCCTGAGCGTATACCCTCCCAACCTCCGTGCAGCCCACAGGGTCACATCCCGCCCCCAATCACCCCGCTTATCCGCAAATGCCGACCATGGCTCGCCTTTCATATCTTCCATGCAACAAACCACCTGATCCCAGTCCAGCCGCCTTCGCAAACAGCCACGACCAGACGTCTCACGGTCAATCTTGAGCCCGGCCCGAATGGATTCGGCAAATTTCGCGCTTCCAAGAACAAAGCCCCATTTCAGGGCCGCCCAGAAGTCCTTGTCATGCCCGCAGAGCAAGTGCGACTCGGTCATTTCCCGGCAGCCCTCGCG
>JBLRXB010000215.1:0-3000 GCA_047920915.1 Kiritimatiellia bacterium | reverse complement strand
GACGCGACCGGAAATCCGCGAACTCGATGCTGCGCAGCTGCTGGTTGCGGCGAACCCGTAACTTCATCGTTTGTCAGATCTTTCTACCGCATCCAAAAAAAGCACTGGAGGGACGAGCTCCGTCTCGTCTGGGGGCGTGATGGATACCATCCTGTGCACGCTGATGCGCGCGGTTTACTATCGTCATCTGCCGACGTTCCGTCAGATTTAGAAGGAGAGTATACAGCAAGAGCTGGGAGTGCACGACGATTTGGTGATACGCTTTGTGCAGCGATAGTTGACCGAAAGTGGCGGGAGCGACGGGGCTCGAACCCGCAACCACCGGATCGACAGTCCGGGACTCTAACCAATTGAGCTACGCCCCCACGTCGGTCATTCAGAGCTATTAAAAATATGTGATCTGTATTCGCATTGCAAGGCAAAAATACAGATCCGGCGTTTTTTGATGTCTTTGTGTAAAAGAGACGCGGGAACCGGTCTTCTGTCTGCTCACAGATGTTGAATGGATTGCCAATCGGGAATATCGAGCTGGCAGGTCATGAATCCTGCGGTCGGGAGGTCGCTGTGCTCCAGGTTGCCAGTAAGTCTTGCTGCCAGATCGGAGATGCCCGGATTGTGCCCCACGAGCATCAGACGTTCGATTTCCGGTGGGGTGGCGGCTAGGACGTCGAGTAATTGGCAGGCTGCGGCAAGATAGAGCACGCGATCCGAAATAATGTTCAGGTCGCCAAGGTTTGCTTCCAGCAGCCGCGCGGTTTGCAGGGTGCGTGTAGCCGCGCTCACAAGAGTCAGTTGCGGCTTCCAGTTTTGCGCTTGAAAGGCTGCGGCCACTTGCTGCATTTGTTGGATGCCGCGCGGCGCCAAGGGACGGGTAAAGTCACCGCCGGCATGTTCGGGCACGGCTTTGGCATGGCGCAGCAGCATCAGGATTTTCATATATCAAGTTCCTTGATTTCAGCTTCCAGTCGCAGAATCTTATCCTTCAGGCGTTCGATTTCTTCGATCTTACGACTGCGCAATTTCTGCTTGCGTTCGCGTTCGTCCTCGGTGTCGTAGCGGATAAGCGGGCCAAGGATCGAAATTGCGAAGGCCTCCGAGGGGTCGTGGGCCGTTGTGCTACTCTCAGGGGTTGCGATAATTTGAACGCCATACTGGGTGAAGAACTGCAGAAGGTTGATCAGGATATCGGATGAAGTGCCAAGTCGGTCCATGCGCCGTACAATCAGGTGCTGGATGTCGCCCTCTTCGATCGCGTGGATCAATGCGGTCAAGGCGGGGCGGGTGACACCCTGATAATTGAAGCCTGTCCAGCAATCCGGCGGCAGGTCGCCAGCATGATCAATATCACAATAGACGTTTTCAAAAGCCACCCGCAGACCGTGTCGCGTGGCAAGGTCGCGCGTATGCTGTTCTTGTTTAGCCAGCGTGTAGGCCTGGTGCGCCTTATCTTGCCGGCAGGTTCGCATATAGATGGCAGCTTTCATGTATCCCAACATAGAGCAGGATACGTAGAGAGGTCAATAGATTCGATTGGACGCCTTTTTGCCGAATGTATAAGGTACTAACGTGTCCCCAGTCCCCCGTTTCGAGTTTCGAGTTTCCAGTCCCCCGTTTCTAATCCCATCGTCAGATTGAGCAAGGGCATATCATGCGGCGAAGTTTACAGATAATGTTTCTGGCAGGGTCTTGCGCGCTGTGTGCGGTAGCGGATGAAGACTTTCCTGTGGCCAGCACCAATACCTTCCGGTTGCATACCAACAATGGTGGTATCCCGTTAGATCAGCGTGTGGATAACTGGCATGCATGGATATCATTGGCAATAGCTGACCGGTTTGATCGGATCGATCGTTTGTTCGGGGATGAGATCATCATCGATGAACGTCGGCGCACGCGACTTCGCACGGGGCTGGGCGTGCGCTATGAGCGCGAAAAACGTGGCAAGATGGTGACGGATTTTTCGTTGCGCGTGGCGCTGCCGCGGTTGGAAGAGCGCTGGCAGGTATTTATGGACGAGCTGGCGGGGGAAGACGATTTACGTGATATTGCTGATTTGACGCGACCGCCAGTGGATACGGAGCCGGATGTTGGGTTGCGGTATTTTCTGCAACGGACGACACGGAAATCGGTAAGTGCAGATGCTGGTTACCGGTTTGGTAGCCCTAATCAGGCTTTTGGGCGTCTACGCGGGCGGGTGCGCTATCCGGTCAGGCGTTGGAATCTGGAGGTGACGCAGACGGGGACCTATTACACGCGCGATGGATGGCGGAGTCAGTCTGATATTTCGTGGACCCGTCCCTTTGCGGAGGCATATGGGTTTCGTAGTTTCAGTCGTGTGACCGTTGATGAGCTATCCACCGGCTATACACCCGAGCAGCGGTTTTCGCTTTATCGATTATTGACGGTTCGTCGTGCCTGGCGTTTGGAGGGCCGGGGGGTGTGGCAAGAGATGCCGTATCCCTCGGATATCCGCTACACAGTGGCGTTTACCTATCGGCAGTTGGTACATCGCAACTGGTTGTTTGTGGAGCTTGTGCCAGGTGTTGAGTATGCCGAGGTCAATGATTATGCGGCTAATCCTTTTGTGATACTGAAGTTCGAGGTCGTCTTTAATGCGGATTAAAAAAGAGCTGGATTCGAGCGCTAGGACTGGATAGATTACCACATTGCATTTGCGCAGGAGTAATTCAGTGGTAGAATGTCAGCTTCCCAAGCTGAACGTCGCGGGTTCGATCCCCGTCTCCTGCTCCACTCTTTCAAGGGCTTTTCTTAACGAAAAAGCCCTTTTTTACCTTCAAATCAAGAGCCGTCCTTTCTTGGTAGTGTACGTTTCCTTGGTGTCTTCTTTGTTGCTTTAGGTAATGTCCGTTTCCGTGGGGGCGTTTTGGGTTGCGCTGTTTCAGGTGTGGCATCCAGAAAACAGACTGCAGGAAGCAAGATCGGCTCAAATGGCCCTGCGGTCATGCAGGTGCGAAGCTGTTCCCGTGCTGCGCCATATAAAAC
>JBLRXB010000214.1:0-3011 GCA_047920915.1 Kiritimatiellia bacterium | reverse complement strand
CCACCTCGTATTCCGCGCCGCCGAGGCGCTCCACGCCGTCGATGATGATCGTGTCCGTACCGGCGCCGCGAATCCGCGCCCCCATGGCGACCAGGCAATTCGCCAGGTCGACCACCTCGGGCTCGCACGCGGCATTCTCGATGACCGTCTGGCCGCGCGCGAGCGTCGCGGCCATGAGCAGGTTCTCGGTGCCGGTGACCGTGACCGTGTCGAGCACGATATTGGCGCCGAGCAGCCGGTCCGCCCGCGCATCGGCCTCCGCCCCCCCCTGCTCCTTCAGCAATTCCGAAACGCCACGCTGCAATGCATCAACCGCCCCCGCATACAACCAGACTCTCGCTCCCGCCGCAGCCACTCGCGCACATACCGCATCCCAATCCGCTGAATCCGCACCCGCCGCCAACCGCACCGCCCAACTTGTATCCAATAAAATATCCATAAATCCAAATCACCCTTTCATCGCATCCACATTTGCCTTCGGTGCCAATCCATACATCTGCATCTTCTCTAACTTTAAAACATGCTCCAGTAATCGCCGATTTGCATTGATCATATCTGCGAGCAAACCAATCGTCATTAAAAATGCACTCACCAGAAACAGAACCGTTCCCAATATAAGAGACTGAATCAAACCAGCATGCCCATGACGCAAATAGTAAAAAAGAAAGCGTCCAAACAATATAACGGATCCAAGAAGCGGAAGAACGGCCAGAGAGAAGAACACTTTCAAGGGTTCATGCGTGGTATATACCCGCACCATCGTGGATCCAGATTTGCGCACAAACGAAAACATCGATTTGAATAAACGCGATTCCCGTAGTTTATCATTCGTCCGGATTGGTACACACTTGACGGCTAAACGTTTTTGCCCCGCCTGAATCAGCGTTTCCAGCGTATAGGAGAAATCACTAACTACATTAAGATCCATAGCAGCCTCGCGCGAGATAGCTCGAAAACCACTGGTTGCATCCGGCACGTCCAGCCCCGCGAATTTACCAACCCAGAAACTGCCATGCTTCTGTAAAAACTTCTTAAACCCGGAAAAATGCTCGATATCCTGAGTCTGTCGGTCTCCGACAACTACATCTGCTTCACCCGCCACAATCGGGGCCACCAGTTTGGCAATATCATGCCCGCAATATTGATTATCGGCATCGGTATTAACGATAATATCGGCGCCCAATGATAGCGCCGTATTCAATCCAAGCATGAACCCGCGCGCCAACCCGCGATTCTGGCGAAACCCCACAATGTGATGCACACCGCATTGCCGCGCCACATCCCGTGTCCGATCCCGACTACCATCATCAATTACCAGATATTCGATCGTATCAATACCAGGCAATTGCGACGGCAAATCCGCTACCGTCACTGCTAGCGTTTTCTCCTCATTAAAACAAGGAATCTGAATGATAAGTTTCATCGGCCAAAGACCTTTCTGCGTATTTCGCTTCCCTCACAGCCTCGCATATTGCGCTAGTGCCCGGCTCATCCAGGCATTGCCCCAACGCATCAAACAAAAACGCTTTGTGTAAAAACGCTGGCGTTGATAGTAAAAGAAACCTTTCTCATTGTACAAATGTTTCAACGTCCATCGCAAAATTATTTTCGCCCACTGTGCATCAGCACCTTGTGATTCGGCGTAGTAAACGGCCGCGCGCGTAAAGCAAAGAATCCCGGAAGCCGCCCCATGAATGTCGTGAGGAAACGCACGATCATTCATCCAGCATGGCGCGCCACTTGCAAGGAAGAGCGCCTCACGATAATAATCAAGACCTTTGCGATAAACGGGCTCCCAGTTTCGATCATCACAATAAAACATGTAGTCGGCGAGACAATCCAGAATGATGGCTGTGTGATAGTTGTCATGCTTGATATGACTATCTTTGGCAGGATACGTATAAAACCAACCCCCATATTCCGTTTGCTTGTCGACCACAAACAGCATCAACCTTCGCGCCATCTCTGCAAGTGCCTTCCGTTCCTGTAGCGCCCCGTCGCACGACAAAGCATACCGGCTATGTTCAACGCCTCCTTTCTGCAAGGCATTATCAACATTCCACAGGAAACGGGCCAGAAATGCCGCCACCAATGCACTTACATCCATAACCGCCCAGTCGATATCCTCCAGCGGCACATAACTTAAGCAAACCTGATCATCCGTCTCTTGCAGGCGACGCGGATTCTCCGTCAGGAAAGTGGCAACCTCCTCGCATGCCAGCAAATATTTATTATCTGCCGTCTCTTCAAAAGCGCGCAGCAAGGAAAACCCGATCCACGAAGTAACCACACGATTCGGGTAGTGCCGGGGCTGGAAAAAACCCTGATCCTGCCACGGGTAGTGATACCCCCACCCTAAACCGTTGAGCGACCGATTATCACCACAAGCACTATCCCCATCTTCTGCAAGCCCCCAGTGCCGCCGCAACCGACCGGAAGCCGGGGCCTGGGGCGAAGCATGCTCAATAAGCCAAGTCAGCAAGTCATCCGCCGCCTGAACACATACCGCCCGATCTGCTCCGGGCAAACAAGCTTTATCCAGCCAGGCATAAGCAAACAAACCAATGCCTTTGGGGTTGCGACTCTTCGGAACACCAACCAATGGGCGAATGTTGAATGGAAAACGCATGACGATCTGGGTCGCAACCAATCGCAAAAAACTGATGCCACATGTGCATGCATGCACCAGGCGGCTATTCAGGGCATCATGCTTCGAATACCCCGCATAATTACGCTCCCGACTCCAGTCCAATACCTGCTGCAAAACAGCAACAACGCCATTTTTTATCATCTAATCATCTCCCGCTTCTACGCAGCATGCTGCCCGCCTCTGGATCTGACCTATTTATTCCTGAAGGCGGCTCATATGCATCCCGCTGTGTGACCCGGCGATACCCACGATTTTCGACATAGTGGTACAGACGATCATAACCTTGCCAGGCAGCAGGAGCATACCTCGCTTGATCTAAAACTACATCAGCCCCAGAGAGATTGCAAAAATCGACACCATG
>JBLRXB010000213.1:0-3042 GCA_047920915.1 Kiritimatiellia bacterium | reverse complement strand
GTATGTTCCAATGCCGGCTCCTTGCCGGAAATTGTAGGCGATGCGGCCTTGGTCGCTTCCCCATATGAGGTCGGTATATTGGCAGATCATTGTGTGCGGGTGCTGCGTGATCCGGACGCACGTGAACATTTGGTTGCTGCGGGGCAGAAGCATGCGGCACACTTCAATAGGCTGGTATTTGCAGAGGGACTATTGCAGATCTACAACCATGTATCCGTGAAGCAGGGATCATGAGCGAGGAACTGGATTTAGTGCCTGGCCTGTTGAAGATGCCGCCGGGATTAGGGGAGCATGCTGCCGGAGGCTTTGGGCCGATGGCGGCTTTGCTGCGGTTGCTTTTTGCGCGGTGGGATGCGGTTGGTTTGAAATGGGTTGTGTTGCGCAATGCGGACGAGCTGCCGGACTATACGCGCTATGATGTAGATATTCTGGTGCAGCCGGATCATTTGCGGCAAATGCTTTCGATTGTGGAGGATGTCACGCGCGAAAAAGGGTGGAGCATTGCGGGCCGCATCCAGAAGCGTTTTTATACGTGTCTTATGCTCATGCGACAATCGAGTGATGGCAGCGTCGCGTTTCTGCCGCTGGACTTTTTTACGGCCTTGGAGTTTCGCGGCTTTCGTTACCTGCCGTTGCGCGAGGTTCTGGCTGCACGCGTTCGCACAGACAAAGGCGTGTGGTCGATCCCAACGGCTTGGGATGCTGCCATTACGCTGCTTAAAGAATGGTTGCCGCATGGTCGCTTAAAAGCGAATTCACGTGACGCGGTCCAGTCCGCAGCCAAGCGTGATGGTGATCATCTGGCGCAGTTATTATCTGCTGCAGTAGGAGCGGAGCGCGGAGCACAATTGGCGCAGGTTGCCTTGGAGGGGGCATGGGAACGATTGCAAGAAATCCGCCGTCCACGGGGCAGATCTTTTGGTCTCGATTGGTGTCGTGCGGCATGGGCTAACGTGCGACACATGTATCGGCCTTCGCTGGGAATGGTGATTTGTCTGGCTGGCGCGGATGGCTCGGGTAAGAGCACCCTGGCGATTGGGCTGGCTGCAAAACTATACAAGCGTCCTTTCAAGGGTATCTATTATGTGCATGGTAATATGGGTGTATTGCCGCGTTTCAGGGATATGCGGGCATGGCTTGTTCGCAAGATTTTAGGTAGAGAACCCGTGGTGGCGAGCGAGCCGGAGCATTTGAAGGGGATGATGGATCCGATTCCGGCTTGGAAGTCGATGATGCTGGCAACCTACTATGCGCTGGATCTTTGTCTGGGGAGAATGTTGCTGCGTCGCTTGCGAGGGCAATGGATGCTCGTGATTATGGATCGCTCATTTTTTGACTACTATTATCAGTTAGGGCACCGCAACTGCCCAAGTTGGTATCTGGACTTTCTGCTATGGCTGATTCCCAAGCCGGATTTGCTGTTTTGTCTGGCAGATGATCCGGACGCCATTCATGGGCGCAAGCCGGAGCTGACGATTGATGAGATCGGTCGGGAGCAGGATATTCTTTCCAAGCTGCTGGACAAACGTTCCTATGCTTGCGTGTTAGATGGTAGGCAGGGCGCCGATAGCGTTATTGCGAAAGCCTCGGAAAAGGTGTTGGCTGTAATCTGTGGGCGGAGAGAAGCATGAGTGATTTCAGATTCGTATGCTGGTACTGGCGGGGGCGGCCGATTTGTGCCTATGCCGGAGGGGCTGTGCGAGAGCGCGTGGCAGCATTAGCGCTGTTTCCGCGTACTTCCATGAGGCGGTGCTGGTTGTATGGTTTGATGCAGTGGACTGTGCGGCTGGGACTGGATCGATTTGTGACCCGTGTGACCGATGCGCCCGACGCGTTGCTATCGGCGGAAGAGTGTTGTGAATTGGTAAAGCGTATCGGGCAATGTTATGGTGGGGAGGCTGTGGAATGGTTAATCACGTGGCCCGCTATGGCGACGCGTCGGCGGTTGTATCTTGTTTATCGTATACCGGCCCGTTCGGTTGTGGGCGTGGCGAAGATCGGGGCTGGAACCTTCAATCAGCGGCAGCTTGAGAATGAGGCCGCGATGCTTGCACGGTTGGCAGATGGGGTGCACCCGTTTGGCGTTCCAGCTTTACGACGCAAGGAATCGTGGACTGCGGATCGAACCGTTTTGGTGATCGATGGATTTCCCGTGATGCATCGTCCCTGCTCGGGGCGAGAGGCGAAAGAGGCCGCAAATATGATTTGTGCGCATCTGCATTTGCTGGATGTACCCAGGCGGCGCGTGATGCTGCGCGATGTCGCGTGGGGGGGCGAGGCAACCGGATTGTATGAAGCGTTTGATGCGGTGTTTGCACACGGGGACCTGGGGCCGGGGAATATAACGATGATGCCTGATGGCAGAGTACTGTTGTATGACTGGGAGAATGCTTGCTGCGAGGCACCAAGGGAAACCGATCGCATTGGATTCTGGCTGGCGTGTAACCAGCGTGCTGTGCTGCGGGAGCCGCAGGAAGCATTTGTGAATCTGAGACGGGAATATGCTGCGGTGCCGGAGGCGGATGTACGGTTGGCGTTGGTGTTTTTGGCGGCGCATGATAATCTGGCGGCGAGCAGGATGCTTCGGGGGATTGTTAACCGCTAATTTGGCGAATTATGCTAATTGGTAGGCTGGTAGGCTATGCGGTTGGAGGGCAGAAAGATTGGGACAGAAAAATGCTGATAGGCTATGGGGGTGTGGCAGGATGATTTTCTTTTTTGGGGAAAGTGGAGAAACGTGCGGGATGCGTCGTCGCCCCCTCAGCACTCCGTGCCATCCCAAAGCGGTGAGTTCGCTGCGCTCGCATATCCGCCGTAGCGTATTCGCGAAGGCGGGTCACCGCGCTCCATATTGAGTTTGTGGATTGCAAAGCGGGGAAGTTGCAGGTTGGTTTGGGCACTTGGGCGGGCAAGATGATGCTGGGGTGAAACTTGGGGAGTGTGTAGGTGTGTGGGTGTGTGGGTGTGTGAGGGGGAACGTTGTTCGCATTTTTCCCACATACCCACAAACTCACATACCCACATACTTCCCCGCGTTTAGCG
>JBLRXB010000212.1:0-3046 GCA_047920915.1 Kiritimatiellia bacterium | reverse complement strand
GGCCAACTGCTCCGCAAAGTGCTGCGAGAGACCTTGCCGCTCCACTTCCGCGTCGGGTCCAAGCCGATCATTACGCACCGTCTTGCTAATGCCGTAATACGGCAGCATCACCATATCCGCCTTGAAGTTGTCCCACGCATAGAGCGTCATCCGCAACCGACGCTCAATCCGCTCCGCCATGCCGCCACGATTGACCATCTGGTCTTCGCCCCACGGAAGCTCTTCCCATGGAAGTTGGTCAATTCGAACCATCGGCCGCGTTTGCTGCAAGCCATTCAGCCGCCGCCAACCGTCAATGGTTTCCTGCTGATGCGGCAATGCCGCAATCTCCGCGTATCGCCGCGCCAACTCCCGAATAACTACTCTGTCTTGCATGATTACCCCTATTTCAGCAGCGCTTCCCAGTGGGCACGGCTCTGACCGGCACGCCCGAACATTTCAGGCGCCTGCCGGGCATCACCCAGAATCTCCGTGTAGACAGCCGCAATACCAAGCACATCGCCATTGTCTGGTGCTAACTGTGCTGCCAGACGAGCCAAAAGGAACTGATCTTCAGGCGACATGGAGGACCAAGGCACATCGGTTGTTTGGGTACTTCCGACCATGCCAAACGTCAACGTGCCTTCAGCCGTGGCCGCCTTCAGCCAAACCCTGACAGACGGATTCAAGGACACACTCAATGGAATCTCCTCCAACTTGCCGGTACGACTGAGTCCGGATAATGCCTGCTGCAAGCCGTGCTGCAACCGACCAAAGTTTTCTGGTGAAATCCGGCGCGGTGCACCAGGTGCTGCGGCAGCGGGACGACTAGAGGATCCTAGTCGGGCAGCACTCGCACCACCGCCACCCTGCAACAATTGGGCCATCGCCCAGCCCATGGCCTCGCCAACATTCATATACGTCTGCGCGTGCCCATTGTAGTGCCCGCTGGAACTACCGCCCTTGCTGAGAGGATTCGCGAACACGGCCGCATAATGTCCCTTGAGCTCCGGGTGTTTCTGCGGATCCTCCAAGGCAAACTTGGCATCACGAATCAAGCCTTGTCCTCCACCAGTCGTCAGCGAAGTCTGGCCTAACGTGGCGGCCACAAACTTGGCATTGGGGTTATTGAAATCCTTGCGCAGAGCCTCGATCAGGCGCACAAGATTGGCCTCGTAATGCTTGGAATGGGTATTGTTACGCATGTCCTTGTCGCCCTGCCACCAGAAGAAGCCAACCACTTCATAATCCTTGGCACCCGGAACATACTTATCGAGATTTTCCAGAACTTGCTTCGCACTGCCAATATCATCGTCATATTGCTTGCCGGCATACCAGCCAGCAGCTGGCTTTTCTTCCGCCATTTCGGGATTCTGAGGGGTACCACGATAGCCGGGCTCACCATCGAAGGATGGCGTGCCGGGTGGCAACAAATCCCAGCCTAGGCTGCGATTCCCAATGCAGCTTTTCAAAATCAAAACCGGTGCATCAATAATATTTCCCAGATGCCAACCAATGCCGATCTCCGGACCGATATTTGCACTGTCGATTGTCATCCACTGATTTTTATGATCCTTGAAATTCATCACGCGCACATTGCGCACATCCTTGCGCGTAATCCAATTGCCATCGGCATCCACGAGATAGGGATACAACCCTTGCTGCTTGACAGCATTCTCAAGCGTTTTTTCTTCATTCCCCAACGTTTTCCCGAACCCCAGCATATTGGATTGCCCCATCAAAATAAAAACCTGCACGGGCTTACTCATATCCGGTTCCCGTCCATCATAGGGAGGAATTTCCTTGGCACGCGGATCCGGCTCCCGCCCCATCGCCAAACCAACCACAAACATGCTTGTCAGCATTAGATTGCCTATACATCTTGCCGTATTCATGCTTCCTCCAGCCTCCTTTTCCGGTTATTCCCGAATTTCAACAGAATCTTGGCCTTGTGCCAATTGTCCGATTGATGACTGGTTGAAACTATATCGAACCCCCAAAACCATCGCAATCCCTAAACTGTTCAGACCGCAGACGACAGACCACAGACCGCAGACTATTTCGGACAACGGCTCGGCGAGACGCGTCGCCCTACCTTTTCAAGTTTCTCCTATGCATCATCTCGCCCACATGCCTGCCCTTACCAACCAGAGCTTCACATTGGTGTGTTTTGATTGGACACTCTGGGCTCTTTCTGTAGCATTGCCGCGACGAACTAAATCCATTTTCACAACAGGAACGATTCATTATGAACACAACCGCCCTCTCTCCCTCTCCGCGACTATATGTATCCCAAGACACCGTTGATGATCTTTCCGATCAACTGCACACACCTTACCTCCAGGAATTGGCCGATCGCGTCATCGAGCGTGCCAATGCACTTGTAAAAACAATGCCCGTGGCAGAAGGCAAATTTCCTACCTATCAATCCGGTACGCGTACCATCTGCAATTACGCGGACGTTCTGACGGGCGCCTGGGTACTCACCAAAAAGCCGAAATACCGCGCTGCTGCCATGCGGCATATCGCAACCCTGATCAACTGGAACCAGATCAGTTGCGAAGCCAATAGCCTGACACCTGCCGACACCGTGATGCCCTTTTGCCTGAGCTACGGCGAACTAAGTGCGATCGTTGGCCTGATGTATGATCTCTTTCGCGCGGATATGACCGACTGCGAAAAAGCGCAATTCGATGGCTTGCTCGACAAATTCCTGCTCCGAGCCGCGCTGAACGGTCTGGCATCCCCGCCATGGTGGGCCAACAAGGATTGGTCCAATTGGAATGGCGTTTGTGCCGGCGGCATGGGCATTCTGGCCCTAGCCATCTGCGACGATCGTCCGGAAGCACAAAAACTTCTACCCTTTGTCGAAAAATCGCTCGGCGAATACTTCAAGTCCTACATCCAGAATGGTGGTGGATGCCACGAAGGCACCGGCTACTGGAACTACGGCATGAACTACGCCATGCGCTATGTCCTGAGCTGGGAAAATGCTACCGGCAAACAGCACTCAGCCCTTTCAATCCCCGAAATTGGCCAATCCCTGCACTTTCCTCTAGATTTCACG
>JBLRXB010000211.1:0-3084 GCA_047920915.1 Kiritimatiellia bacterium | reverse complement strand
GGTCCGTCCCAATTTGTTAAAGAGGAGAATACTAATATCTCTTCCTCAATTGAAAAAGCCATTATCTACAAAAATAATTTTGAACATCATCGATCTAGCTACTTTTCATGGGTGTTTGGAAACAGGGATCGCAGTGCAAACACTCGTGTTGCCAATGCAATTAATGAAATCCTCTTAAAGGAAAAATCCACATGTTAAAAAACAGCGTCATCCTTGTCACCGGCGGCACTGGCTCGTTCGGTCACACTTTTGTGCCGATGGCTTTGAAAAAGTTTGATCCCAAAAAAATTATCATTTTTTCCCGTGATGAAATGAAACAATGGGAGATGGCCAAGCGATTCGATGGTGACCGCCGTGTTCGTTTCTTTATTGGTGATGTCCGGGATCGTGAGCGCATGTATCGTGCCCTGGATGGTGTTGATTATGTTGTCCATGCCGCCGCCACTAAAATTGTTCCAACCGCTGAATACAACCCGTTTGAATGTGTCAAAACCAATGTTATTGGTGCCATGAATCTGGTCGATGCATGCATAGATAAGGGGGTTAAAAGGTGTGTGGCCTTATCTACCGATAAAGCCAGCAGTCCGATTAACCTTTACGGTGCGACGAAGCTGACCTCTGACAAGCTGTTTGTCGCAGGCAACCACTATGCCGGTGCCCACCGAACGCGATTCTCAGTAGTGCGCTACGGCAATGTTATGGGTTCACGTGGCTCTGTCATTCCCTTTTTCATGTCTCTTAGAGATAAGGGTATATTACCTATTACTGACGAGCGCATGACCCGTTTTATGATTTCGCTGGAACAGGGCGTGGAGTTGGTCTGGCACGCCTTTGACGACATGGCCGGCGGCGAGATTTACGTCAAGAAGATCCCCTCCATGAAAGTAACAGACTTGGCTCGGATTGTTGCCCCTGCAGCTAAACAGGAAATTGTCGGCATTCGGCCTGGTGAAAAACTTCATGAACAGATGATAGGAGCGGAGGACTCGCATTACACCTACGAGTACCCGGAACATTACAAAATACTGCCTCAGATCAACAACTGGGATAAAGATGTAAATCGCATCAAAGATGGCAAGAAAGTCAAAGAAGGATTTATTTATTCCAGTGACAACAATAGTGAATGGATGAAGGATCAGGAACTGCAGGACTGGATTGATCGTCACCACGATGTAATTGGAAAAATCTAACTATGCTTCCTTACGGCAAACAGGATGTCAACCAGGCTGATATTGACGCAGTGGTTGAGGTGCTACAGTCGGACTTCCTGACGCAAGGCCCCAAGGTTCCATTGTTTGAGTTAACAGCCTCTACCTATTGTGGCGCACGCCATGCTTTAGCGGTCAACAGTGCCACCTCGGCACTCCACATTGCTTGCCTGGCTCTCGGTTTAGGTAAAAGTGACTGGCTGTGGACTACAACCATCACCTTTGTCGCCTCCGCTAACTGTGGCTTGTACTGTGGTGCACAGGTTGACTTCGTCGATATCGATCCATATACCTATAATCTCTGCCCGCAAGCCCTTGAGGTCAAACTTGTTCAGGCTGAGCGCGAAGGCAAGTTGCCCAAAATTGTTGTGCCGGTCCATCTTTGTGGCCAACCATGTGACATGCAGGCCATCCATAACCTCAGCCGGCGTTTTGGGTTTCACATTATCGAAGATGCCTCCCACGCCATCGGCGGGAAATATAAGGGCGAACCCATCGGCAATTGCCGCTACAGTGATATCACTGTGTTCAGTTTCCATCCCGTGAAGATCATCACCGCCGCCGAGGGGGGCATGGCGTTGACCAACGATGCCGCGCTCGCTGATCGAATGATGCTACTGCGCAGCCACGGAGTTACTCGTGATCCGAGGCTGATGACCCATAAGGCAGACGGCCCCTGGTATTACGAGCAGATTGAACTCGGCTTCAATTACCGCATGACCGATCTCCAGGCGGCCTTAGGTGTGAGCCAGATGGCCCGGCTGGATCAATACGTTGCGCGACGTCACCAACTGGCGCGGCGTTATGACAAATTACTGGCTAGCTTTCCCGTGACAATTCCCTGGCAGCACCCTGATGGCTATTCCGGCCTCCATCTTTACGTGATTCGGTTGCAGTTGGAGAAAATCAACAAGACACACCGGCAGGTGTTTGAGTCTCTGCGCGCCCAAGGGGTTGGCGTCAACCTGCATTACATCCCCGTGCACACCCAGCCTTATTACGCCGCCATGGGATTCAGGGTGGGAGATTATCCCGAAGCAGAGAGATACTATGCTGAGGCGATCAGCTTGCCCATGTACCCAACGATGACGGAGACGCAGCAGGATCAGGTCGTGCTGGCAATCGAAAAGGCTCTTGGATGAATATCTGCGTGATCCCTGCGCGGGGTGGCAGTAAGCGCATTCCGCAGAAAAATATCAAGCCGTTTTGTGGCAAACCGATGATGGCCTGGTCCATCGAAGCTGCCCTGCAGTCAAATTGCTTCAAGCAGGTCATCGTTTCCACGGATGATATGGAAATTGCCGAAGTTGCGCGGCAGTACGGGGCTGCAGTGCCGTTTATGCGACCTGCAAGGCTATCGGACGACCACACGGGCACCATTCCTGTCATTCGCCACGCGATTGAATGGCTCCGTGACCAGGGGATAGAAGTGCAGCAGGTGTGCTGTCTGTATGCGACAGCTCCGTTTGTCTCTGTGGAAGATCTTCGGCGCGGCCGCGACCTGTTGGAAGCAGAAGGCGTAGACTATGCCTTTTCGGTGACCAGCTATGCATTTCCTATTCAGCGTGCCTTGCGCATCACAGCTTCTGGCCGAATCGAAATGTTCCAGCCCGAACATTTTAGCAGCCGTTCACAGGATCTTGAAGAGGCCTATCACGATGCCGGTCAATTTTACTGGGGCAGGGCCGATGCCTGGGTTGAAGAGAAGGTTATTTTTGGGCACGATTCCGTGCCGGTGCTATTACCACGATACCGGGTACAGGATATCGATACCCTTGAGGATTGGATTCGTGCCGAGTGGTTGTTCAAAGCCATCCTTGCCGAAGAAGGCCGCTGACGCATGAACATTGCCTTTCGTGCCGACGCCTCCTTGCAG
>JBLRXB010000210.1:0-3113 GCA_047920915.1 Kiritimatiellia bacterium | reverse complement strand
GCCCCCTGGCAGGCCAGGAGGGAATCGAACCCCCAACCCCCGGTTTTGGAGACCGGTGCTCTGCCAAATTGAGCTACTGGCCTAGGACAGAAACCTACTTTATCTCCCGGTGTATCGTGCGCTTCTTATCGAAACGACAAAACTTCAACACCTCTAAACGACCCGGTGTCTGCGTTTTGTTTTTCGTCGTCGTATAATTCCGCCGCTTGCATTCCGTACAAGCCAGCGTGATCTGCTCTCTGGGCATCATGCACCACCCATCTACGGACACTACAACCCCGTGGCACTCCCGCGCCACGGGGTTGAGGCAGTAAAGCCTGTGTCCTGTTTACAATATTACTTGAGGATCTTGGCAACCGTGCCTGCGCCAACCGTGCGACCACCCTCGCGGATAGCAAAACGCATCTTGTCTTCAAGCGCCACCGGCTGGATCAGCTTGACCATCATCTGCACATTATCACCAGGCATCACCATCTCAACGCCTTCCGGCAATGTGATGTCACCCGTCACGTCCGTCGTGCGGATATAAAACTGCGGGCGATATCCCTTGAAGAATGGCGTATGACGCCCACCTTCGTCCTTGCTCAAGATATAAACCTCAGCCTCAAACTCAGTGTGCGGCGTAATCGAACCCGGCTTGGCCAATACCTGACCACGCTCGACATCGTCCTTCTTGGTTCCGCGCAGCAACACACCAACATTGTCGCCAGCCTCGCCCTGATCCAAAAGCTTGCGGAACATTTCCACACCAGTTGCCGTCGTCTTGGCCGTCGGACGAATACCAACGATCTCAACCTCTTCACCAACCTTGATCACACCGCGCTCAATACGCCCGGTTACCACCGTTCCGCGACCTTCAATCGAAAACACGTCCTCGATCGGCATCAAAAACGCCTGATCAATCGCACGAACAGGCTCGGGAATGTACGTATCCAATGCGTTCATCAACTCGCTGATCGAACCGCACCCCGGATCATCCGGCGAATTGACCTGCGTGGCCGCCAGGGCATCGCCACGAATAATCGGAATATCGTCACCCGGATAATCATACTTGGAAAGAAGCTCGCGCAATTCCAACTCAACAAGCTCAATCAACTCCTCGTCATCAACCAGATTGACCTTGTTCAGGTAAACAACAATCGCCGGAACACCCACCTGCCGCGCCAGCAGAATGTGCTCACGCGTCTGCGGCATCGGACCATCCGTCGCGCTGCAAACCAGAATCGCACCGTCCATCTGGGCCGCTCCGGTGATCATGTTCTTGACATAATCAGCATGTCCTGGACAGTCAACGTGGGCATAGTGGCGATTCTCGGTGGCATATTCCACATGCGACGTCGCAATTGTTAAAATCTTGGTGGCGTCGCGACGACCCTGCGATTCCGAAGCCTTGGCAACCTCATCATATGCCACAAACTTGCTCAAGCCCTTCACGCCCTGTACCCGCGTAATCGCTGCCGTCAAAGTTGTCTTACCATGGTCAACGTGACCAATCGTACCTACGTTAACGTGCGGCTTGGACCTCTCGAATTTCTCTTTAGCCATAGTATTACCCCTCTTTTCTCTCTACACCGTCTCCTGTCGACGTTCTTGTTGCCTCATTATTTACCCAACCGGATACCTTCCGGCAAAATCACAATCCTATATATGTCTCCATCACGATGGAGCCCATGAGCGGGATCGAACCGCTGACCTCGTCCTTACCAAGGACGTGCTCTGCCGACTGAGCTACATGGGCATCGGTTCCGCCTGCACACCCCACTGGAAATGCGATACACACCCCCGGATCGAGCCTTTTATGACTATTGTAACACCAGCAATGCGCCACGTGTCCCAGTCCCTACACCTCTTTCAATCGCGAGAAAAACAGCCGACAGGTTACCACGAGAAGGCGCACTGTCAACTGTTTTTCCCACCATTCTTTACTTTTTTTTCGCGACAACCCCCAAAGGAACCGACCTTTCGTGCACAAAACACGCCCACAAAACCGCCCCGCGCAGCTATTCACATCACTTCGAGCCGTTGATAATGCCAGCTACATCTGTTCCCGAACACCCGCACCAACCTGATAATAGCCCGGATCCGCCCCTGTCCGAACAACCACACCCGCCGCAACCATTCTCTGCAAATACCCCGCCGTTACCGCCTGCGACAAATCAACGGCCAACGCAATTTCGGCCAGCGTGCAACCACGACGCGCTAGCAAGGCCAGAATCTGCGGCCCCGGATCCTGCTCTGCAGCAACCGGAACCGCTGGCGCACGCGCGGCCACGCAACGCCCGATCACAACGGCGCGGGATCCAAACAAAGGCACAAAAGCGGCCAGCTTATCATCCGCAACCGGCAAAACCCTGCTGTCGGCCGGTGGTCGCACGACCGTGTTTAACTCCACTTTGTCCGGCGCAAGTAACGCTGCCAAACGCGCGATCTTACCCGCCGCCTCCCGCGTATCATTGAACCCCGCTAAAAACATCACCTCTAACCGCAATTCACCCCGAAATTGCTTTCGAAATGCGATCATACCCGCCAGATAGGCATCAAAAGTCACGCCCGCAGCAGGCTGATTCACAGCGGCCAGCGAGGCATCATCCCAACCGCTCAAGGAAATCTTTACGATGTCCGCCCGCGCAGCAGCCGCACGCACCTCGGGCATCCACAGCAAACTCCCGTTGCTTAACAACACAACCGGCAAAGCAGACATTCCGTGTATAGCATCAATAACGGCACCAAACCCGGTATGCAACGTGGGCTCGCCCCGACCAGCCAATGTCACCACATCTGCTTCACCGCCCGCCCCGAACCACGCACGCAATTCACTGATCACCAACGCAACCGGCGTAAAAGCATCGCGCACAAACGTGCAGGTCTGCGTCGGACCCGCCTCGCAAAATACACAATCAAAACTACAGATACGGCGCCCAAGCAAATCAACGCCCAGCGAACGACCAAAACGCCGCGACGCAATCGGCCCAAACAAATAACGAAATGTACCGCACGACATGCCGCACCACACGCTGCGCATTCAATAAAAAAAACCGCACGGCGCACCGTGCGGTTTTACCCCCGGAAACGAGCTCAGCCCGCACTAATCGCTTCTACCGGACACTCCGGCT
>JBLRXB010000209.1:0-3145 GCA_047920915.1 Kiritimatiellia bacterium | reverse complement strand
GGAGACGCGGCTGACGTACGAGAAGTCCTACCTGGCGAGGCTGAATTATTGTCACCAGAACGCCGTGAAACACGGTGTGGTCCGGGTTGCGAATCAGTATCCGTGGTGTTCCGCCGCCTGGTTTGAGCGCACGGCGCAGCCGGCACAGGTAAAGACCATCTACGCGTTTCCGACGGACGGGGTGAATGCGGCCGATGATTACGATGTAAAGCTGGGGTGATGTGTCGGGCCGCTGGGTGAATAGCGCACTCCGTGCGGGGAACAAAGCGGTGAGTTCGCTGCGCTCGTCACCGCACTCCAAAAGGGGGATGCGAAATATGGAGTGCGGCGATGGAATCGCCGCTTTGTATTCGGCACGGAGTGCCGGGGGCGGGTAGCGGATGTGTGATGATTACAGGGCGTTCTGAATTGCAGTGAAAGGAAAGAGAATGAGACGTTTGATAGGTCCGTTTGCGGTGGTTATGGGATTGATGTTTTGGGTGACAACCCGGGCGTATGGCGACTTCTATACACGGCCTGCCTATTTTACGCTGCGCCCTTCTGAGACCGGCGTGCTCAGCACGGTGGATCGTTTCGGGCCCGTCGGCATCGGGATCGAGCTACATCAGCCCGCCTTTGTCATGAAGGTCAAGAACGTCGAGCCGAACTCGCCGGCCGCGGCCACCGGCAAATTGCGCGCCGGGCAGATCATTGATTCGATCAATGGCGAGAAGCTGGCGGATATCGACCCGCGCATCCAGCTCGGCAACCTGATTAGCAAAGCCGAGGCCAAGGATGGCATCGTGCGTCTATTGGTGCGGGACGATGAGAACAGCGCCCCACAGGAAGTCGTCGTGAAAATTCCGGTAATGGGCAGCTTCAGCGAGACTTGGCCACTGGATTGCGAGAAGTCGGAACGCATTGTCCGCGGACTCGCGAGCTGGATGAAACGGCAGGGCTGGAATGGCGGCATCAGTCTGGATGGTCCTCGCATGCTGTTTTTGCTTTCCACGGGCGATGAGGGCGACCTGGATGTTGTCCGCGATTGGGTCGCAAAAACCGTGTCGGCACACGAGAACAGGGATGTCAGCAATGCCATCAACTGGCATCTGGGGTACGGCAGCGTACCTCTGGCCGAATACTATCTGCGCACGGGGGATGAATCGGTACTTTTGGTGATCCGCAAAGCCGTGAAGGCTGCCGAGGAGAATTATATGCCGGGTGGCTGGGCGCAGCGTGGTTTGGGGGGGCTCAACTACTATGCCGGGGGCCGTATGAATCCAGCCGGGGTGCATGTCATGACGTTTCTGCTGCTGGCACGCGAATGCGGAGTCGAAGTCGATGAAAATGTCTTTCAGGGTGGTTTAACGCAATATTTCCGGTTTGCCGGACGCGGGTTGCTGGCTTATGGCGATCATCGTCCGGAATCGGGTTATACCGACAATGGTCGTAACGGGGCATTGGCATTCACCATGGCCGCCGCCGCCGCACAATTGGATGGGGAAGACACGGTTTATGCGGGGGCACGCGACATTTCAGCCATACGCGGTTTTTACACGACGCATCGCATGCTGCATGGACACTCAGGCGGCGGTATCGGCGAAATCTGGCGCGGTGCCGCCATGGGGGTGATGCACGCAACAGAGCCCCTGAAATTCCGCGAATTCATGGATGCCAGAACGTGGTTTTATGAACTCTCGCGCCGCTTCGATGGATCCTTCGGTATTCCGGGCGGTGAACGTTACGACGACACCAACTGGGGTGCAGGACTCGGACTTGCCTTCACGATGCCGCGCGGGAATCTCCGGATCGCGGGGGCACCCCCGACGCGTTTCAGTCATAAAGTTGTGCTACCTGAACGTGCCTGGGGGACCGCGGCCGATGACGATTTCTATTCGCTCCGGCCGGCCGTCGACAAGCAGGGGGAGGTGCCTGATGTCGACAGCGAGCGCTTTATCGATGTCTCGGCCTCCAGAATCTACCGTTGGGCACCGGATGCGGCTGAAGCCGGTGCGGATGCCCTGCGCGCGTTGTTTCATCATCCCGACAGCGAAGTCAGGGCTATGGCTGCCGGACATCTCAATCGGTTCCCGGCTCTTTCCACGGCATTGCTGCAGTCGCCGGATGCCCGTGTACGCCGTGCTGCTGTCGAGGGTGTACTCCGGGATACCGGGGTGTTACTCATACCTGAAAACATCGCGATCTTTCTGGCCATGATCAACGATCCGGAGGAATCCTGGTATGTCGTGGAAGGTGCCTTGCGCGCCCTTGCGCATACTGCTGTCGAGGTCACCCTTCCGCATCTCGACCGGCTCATCTACTGGACAGAGCACCCCGAATGGTGGCTCAGTAGTACGGCCATGCTCATTCTCACGCGCACCGCAGCACAAGGGCACGCGGTTGAGCGCATCACGCAAGCCATGGCACCTGTCATGGCAGCCAACCGCCGCTTTGGACGCTGGTCGTCCTGGACCATGGGCCCCATTATCAGAGAGGCTATACCGGAAGCACAACCGGCCTTGCTCGATATGTTTGCCGGTGTATACGCTGCTTGGCCGACACAGTCTCCCCATCATCCCGAACCGCAGCATCCCGAGTCGGAAAGGCATAATACCGATGGCCTTGCCGCCCTGATGGCCAGCATGCCGAGAGGGCTGGATAAATTGTACGCGTTTTCGCAGGCGCGTTTCCCGCGGCAAACCCTGGCGCATCGGGATATATTCCTGAACAGCGACCAGATCGACTCCAGTCCGGCGATGCAGGCCGCCTTGGTTCCGATCGTGCGCGATGAGATCATTCCGCAATTTGTCGCCCAGAACCGTCGCGCGCTGGAGCGCGGACAAAAGCTTGAAGAGTTAGTCGGGCTTTATAATCGACTGGGCGTGCATGATTACGATTGGCAGGAGCACGGTCCGACGCGCACCGAAATGGAATGGTTCTATCACTCGTTCGACCCTGTTGAGCGCCCGCCTCTGGGACGCGAGCAGAATCGTCTGGGGCGCTATCGCGACGTCACGTATCCCGCCGGGATGGAAGACTGGAATCAGCCAGGTTTCAATGCCCAGGCAGCCGGATGGCAGCGTGGAAAGTCGCCGTTTGCCTCTTTTGATGGCAAGCTGGAACCATTCGGGAGCTGCATGGGTGGCTTTTGTGGCTGCGGCGAACC
>JBLRXB010000208.1:0-3241 GCA_047920915.1 Kiritimatiellia bacterium | reverse complement strand
TGCGCCATCGCCGAACGCAAACGCCTGGGATCGCCACGCTCCAGCGGGGCCCACGGGAACGAAAATGAATCAGAAACCAAATAACCCAAAACGCTACGATCGCGACCAAACCCTGCCAGGCTGGTGCCTGGCGATCCCAGGCAACAACAAGAAGAATGCACCTTCCTGACATGAGTGACTGCCGTATTTCTCGAAACGTACACCTGCCGATTGCGAGCTTGACCGTTTTTCCGGTTAAGAACATCATGCATACATGAATCGATTGAAGGATGACTTTAATGCAAAATACAAGTTGTGGATCGAGAACCCACCGGTTTTCACACCTCCACGACCATGCAATTTGCCACACTTCGCAAGCAAACGTTTCAGCAGTTACGATGAAATGAATACCTGGAAACGGCAATACCGCGCAGAAATAGCCCGTTCTGGAGGTGTGCAATGGAAGAAATGATCCAGATCTTCAACGATCACAACATACGTTATCTGGTGATTGGTGGACAGGCCGTAAGACTGGAAGGCTTTCCCCGATTTTCGATGGATTGGGATCTACTACTGCCGTCACACGACGAGGCAAATGTGGCGCGCATCAATACAATCCTTGCTGACGAATTGGATGTTCCACTTGAAACGCTCGGGCCACGCGGGGAAAACTTTATCCAAACCTACCAGACCCGCTGGGGTATCGCGCAGTTTCACCTCGGACGCCCCCCCGGAATGGAGCCTTTCGATGTGCTGGAGACTCGTGCAAGCGAACATCAGCTCTCGAACGGAACTCTGGCAAAATGCGTAAACGGCAAAGACTTGCTTGCAAGCAAGCGAGCCGTCAGACGTCCTTCCGACATCGAAGACATTGAATTTCTCGAGGAAAAAGAAAAGGCTGGCCTCCTCTAACGTGCCGCTGGGTTCCCTCTTGCACGGTTCTAATTCATTTACAGCACATGCATTACCGTCCCCGCCCTCGCCGAACGCACATTACCGCCAGTATGAGGTGTTTTTCTGTTGTAGACACCCCCCTTCCACCACAGCTTTCGCAATTCAGAATCGACACTAGCAGCTCTTCTGGAGGGGACAGACCTCTGGTGTCACGCAGGGGCAGCGCAATCCAACATCAGCAAGGTACCACCGCAAAAATGCCCGCCCGTGATTGATCAACCGTCCTTTTCTTTCGCCCTGGGCTGTGCGGCCCCTCAGATTGTGTGTCCCCTTTCGCCCGGGATGTACGGCTTCTCAGATAGTGTGTCCCCTATCGGCCTTACGCCCCCTTACGCCCAGATTGTGTGTCCCCTTTCGCCACTCCACTGGGCTGTGCGGCCCCTCAGATTGTGTGTCCCCTTTCGCCACTGAAACAACCAACTTGACCAGTTGACTTAACCATATTAATATTGTAGCAGATTGAAGGAGATATCGTATGACGACGTTACTTGTTTCTGAGTTCAAAACGCATTGCCTGGCGATTTTGGATCGCGTTTCGTCCAAGGGCGAAGAAGTGTTGGTGTGCCGTCGCGGTAAGCCGCTCGCACGGGTAGTGCCAGTCAGCCCCAAGCCGTCAGGGAAACGGCAATTGGGCACCATGGCAGGAGAAGCTGTCGCACATGGCGACATTGTTCATTTCGATAGCACGGATCTGTGGGAAAGCGCATCGTGAATCTCCTCATCGACACGCATGTGTGGTTCTGGGCACTTGAATCCCCTGACCAGCTCGGGCCGGTATGTCGCGCAATCCTGGAAAGCCCTGAGAATACGTTACGCGCGTCAACGGTCTCGATTGTTGAGTTTGGGCAGCTTCAAACAGCAGGTCGCATTGCCTTCAAAGGTACCCTCGAATCCTGGGTAAGACGAGGTGCCGATGCCCTGCAGCTACAAATCGTTCCGCTTAGCCAACCCGCCGCGCTGCTGGCTTACAATTTGCCAGGTGATTTTCACAAGGATCCAGCCGACCGCATGCTCGTTGCCACAGCAATTGAGGATGGCCTCACACTCATAACAGCAGACGACCGCATCCTTGCTTATCCGCATGTCATCTGCCGAAACGCACGAAAATGATCGGCATAAACATAGCGAAAACTGGCGATCAACCTACTGGCCAGGCAGGCAGAAGGCAATACCCTCAAAAGCAGCACGCGGCGGTATCGGAATCCTCTCGACAATCCGGATGGCACGGTCATAGTATACGCATGGGCGCGGTGGCGCCGTGCAACCTTATCACCTTGTACTGCAGGCACGATAGCAATGGCACCAAACGAAAAGAGCTTTTCTCCTTCCTTCTGCGATCAGGATGCCTACCTTGATCCGTTTCGCCCGCAGATTGAAGCCTTGTGGCGACATACGCAGGCGGTCGCCGAGCGTCTGACGGAAGGGGGCACGATCGGGCTGGACCGCTTTGCGGCTGCACACGAGTACTATGGCTTGCACGCCACACCTGAGGGCTGGATCATCCGGGAATGGGCGCCGATGGCCACAGCCATCTATCTAGTCGGCGATTGCAACGGCTGGCAGCCCAGTGAAGCCTGTGCACTCAAGCGCATGAACGATCAGGGCGACTGGGAATTACAGCTACCACGCGACACACTCCAACATGGGCAGCATTACAAATTCCGGATGCATTGGGCCGATGGTGCTGGCGACCGGATCCCCGCCTATGCCCGGCGCGTCGTTCAGGACCCCGCATCTCTTGTGTTCAGTGCCCAGGTCTGGGCACCTGAACAGCCCTATCAGTGGCAGCACCCCGTACCGCCAAAACCCGAATTCTTTTCGATCTACGAATGCCATGTGGGCATGGCGCAGGAGGACCCCAAGGTAGGAACCTACGAGGAGTTCCGCGCCCGGACACTGCCCCGCATCAAGGCCGCCGGCTACAACACGATCCAGATCATGGCGATCCAGGAGCATCCCTACTACGGATCCTTTGGCTACCATGTATCGAGCTTCTTTGCGCCCTCCTCCCGCTTCGGCACCCCGGAAGAACTCATGGCCTTGATCGACGAGGCCCACGGCTTGGGAATATATGTGATCATGGATCTGGTGCATTCGCACGCCGTTTCCAACGAGGCCGAAGGACTCTCCCGCTTCGATGGCACCACATTCCAGTATTTTCACGATGGCCCCCTAGGGCAGCATCCCGCCTGGGGATCGCGCTGCTTCGATTATGGCAAGCCCCAAGTCCTGCACTTCTTGCTTTCCAACTGCCGCTACTGGATTGATGCCTTCCACGTGGATGGCTTCCGCTTCGACGGCATCACCA
>JBLRXB010000207.1:0-3254 GCA_047920915.1 Kiritimatiellia bacterium | reverse complement strand
AGGATCCGGCGGGCGAGCAGCTTTTGCGGGCGGTGGCGCGGTTTGATGGCAAGTGCGTGGTTTTGACGGACGATGCCGGGTTGCTGGCGCGCGGCGGGGATCGGGTGATGTCGCCGGATGCGTATTGTGCCTTGGCGGTGCAATCCGGGGTGCCTTTTATCAATCTGGGGGCACAGCAGGATTTGATACGTGGAGATTTAGAGCGTCGTGTACACGGCGTGCTGGCGCATGGTGCGTACATCAATGGTCCGGAGGTTGGCCTTTTGGAGACGATGCTGGCGGATTATGTCGGGGTAAAGCATTGCATTGGCTTAAGTTCGGGAACGGATGCGTTATTGGTGGCGATGATGGCGCTGGGGATTGGTGCGGGCGATGAGGTGATCACGACCCCGTTCACATTTATTGCCACGGGGGAGATGATTGCCTTTTTAGGTGCCAAACCCGTATTTGTGGATATTGACCCCAAGACCTACAATATGGATCCAGCTTTGATCGAGGCGGCGATTACCCCCAAAACGAAGGCGATCGTGCCGGTGAGTTTGTATGGTCAATGTGCTGATATGGATGCAATTAATGCGGTTGCCTGCAAGCATGGTTTGCCGGTGGTTGAGGATGGTGCCCAGTCTTTCGGTGCATTGTATAAGAATCGCAAATCGTGTGGGTTATCATTGATTGGCACGACGAGCTTTTTTCCGAGTAAGCCTTTGGGGGGATATGGGGATGGTGGGGCGGTCTTTACGAATGACGATGGTCTGGCCAAGGCGATGCGGGAAATCAAGGAGCATGGGCAGGATCGTCGGTATCATCACCCGCGCATCGGTTTGAATGGGCGTTTGGATGCCTTGCAGGCAGCCGTGCTGCTAGCAAAGATACCGCTTTTTGATCAGGAACGGTGTGATCGGGTTCGCGTTGGGAATTGCTACAAGCAGGGATTGCGGGATATAGAGGGGATTGTTTTACCATATGTTGCGCCGGATAACACGAGTGTTTATGCGCAGTTCACGTTGCAGGTTCCTGAGCGGACATCGTTTTGTGATGCGCTGCAGGCTGCGGGTATTCCAACAGCAGTGCATTATCCGGTGCCTTTACATTTGCAGCCGGCATTCGCTGCATTGGGGCAGGGTGCAGGTGCTTTTCCTATATCCGAGGAGACAGCAGAACATGTCGTCAGTCTGCCGATGCACCCGTATATGACGGATGCCGAGCAGGATCGAATTGTTGCGGCTGTGCGCAGTGCCGTATGAATGGGAATGGCATAAAATGGCCGAAAAACGGAGTATGAATAGAACATAAGATTGACATTTTGCCTTTTTGTGGAAAAATCCTGGCATATTTACTGCGGGAGGCAACGGTTGAAATCTTTTATGTGTTTATTGAGCTTGTTTTTTTGTGTTTTTGTTATTGCGACCGGGTGTAACAATCGCGAAGATCCTCCGTATGGAGAGGGACACGATTTCGGGCAGAACAATCCTGACCTTTATTTATGTTTTGGGGATAGCATGACCCAAGGGGTGGGAGGTGTGACGCCGTATCCCCGGTATTTGAGTGATTTTCTGGGAAAACCGGTTATCAATCAGGGGCGTGCGGGAGAAAGCGTGGAAGAGGGGCTCGCGCGGTTGGGGTCGGTGCTGGATCGGCACAAGCCGGGATTCTGTCTGATCATGCATGGTGTGAATGACATTATTCACAGCGGGTCTCCGGCGCGTATTGCGGAGACGATACGCAGCATGATTCAAGTTGCCAAGGCTCGGAACGTCTTGCCAGCAGTAAGCACGATTACGCCATTTGTGGGAAAACGTGAAGTTTTCAATGGTTCGGTTGAGGCGGCAAATGAGCTGATACGCGCGGTGGCGAAAGAAGAGGACGTGCGTTTGGTGGACTGTGCCCGCGTTATACGTGGGCGCCAGGATTATGTTCTTGATGATGGCTTGCATTACAGTGAAGCTGGCTCGATGGCGGTGGCGGCGGCATGGTCTGACCGTCTGTGATTTTTAGCGATTTCTTGACGATGCATGGTAATGTGTGGTAGTCACCGCACCTGTTTTAAGAAAGCATTTGTCGAGGAGTTGGAATTGTGCCAGTAACAGAGCGAGAAGCTTACATTGCGTTGAACATGATGGATCGGGTGGGGCCGGTGCGAGTGCGTGCAATGGCTGAAGAGCTGGGCTCGGTGGCTGCTATCTTTGAGGCTTCCGATAGGGATTTGCGGGCTGTTGACGGGGTTGGCCCAGTGCTGGCACGTTCGATTATCGAGCAGCGGCAGCGGATTGACCCAGTTAAAGAGGCGTCCTCTGCGCAGGCCAGAGGTGTGCAGTTGGTTACGCCGGTAGATCGGGAGTATCCTGAATCTTTGCGTGATATTCATGATCCGCCTTTGGCATTGTATGTCCGTGGTCGCTTGCGTCCAACGGATCGGCAGGCGGTTGCGGTGGTGGGCACGCGGCATCCCACGCATTATGGTGTGGAGTGTGCGCAAAAGCTATCTTTTGGCATGGCCAAGGCAGGCCTTTGTGTGTTAAGCGGCTTGGCTTTGGGCGTGGATACGGCTGCGCATGACGGTGCTTTGCGTGCGCATGGTCGGACGATTGCTGTGATTGGTGGCGGATTCGATCATCTGTATCCGCAGGAAAATATTGGTCTGGCGGATAAGATCGCAGAAAGTGGGGCTGTGATTAGCGAGTTTCCGTTTGGGCGGAAGCCTGATCGGACGACATTTCCGATGCGTAACCGTATTGTCAGTGGCATGTCGAAAGGTGTGTTGGTGATTGAGGCGGGGGTGGGGAGTGGTGCCATGATCACAGCGAATCAGGCCAGTGAACAGGGGCGCAGCGTGTTTGCGGTGCCCGGGCGGATTGATTCGTATGCATCGCAGGGACCGAATGCCTTGATCAAGGATGGTGCCTTTGTTGTAACCGAGTTGCGTGATTTGCTGGAGCACTTCGAGCTGTTGTTTCCTGAACAGCGGGATAGTTCCGGTGCGACAGTCGCACTGGAGCATCCCGGGTTGAATGAACAGGAACGCAAAGTTGTTGAATTGCTGCGGGGTGGCGAGATGGGGGTTGATCGATTGATTCGGGAGTCTGGTGTTTTGCCATCGGCAATGGCCTCGTTGTTGATTGGAATGGAGTTGAAGAAGGTGGTCAAGATGCTGCCGGGGCGTAGCGTAGCGCTACTGCACTGAGGATATGTAATTGCGTGGAATGTTGGAATGTTGGAATGATGGAGAGTTGATCTTGCAACGAGGGTGGATTTCT
>JBLRXB010000206.1:0-3266 GCA_047920915.1 Kiritimatiellia bacterium | reverse complement strand
GCACGATTTGGCAACGCAGACACTCAATGCGCTGTATGGCCAACTCAATGAACACCGGGGTGGAACCAATCGGCAATGTTCTGAACCGGCGCAGCACGATGCCCCTCCTTTTTACCCCGCGCCAGTTGCAATCCGGGCACCTGAGCCCGTGTTCGTTTCGCGTAATCCTGAAAACAATGGCGCCTTTCTCAAAAAGGGTGCGAACATACTGATAGCCGTGAATACCAAATGCGTGATACAGTAAACTTGTGGACATCCGATATGCCTTTCTGTTTTGTGTGCAAACTTACTGAAAGACATGGATGTCCACTTTTTTCAACCCAACGCGGACAAGCCGCAACCAAACAGGGTTTATAATGCAAGCGCACCTGGTGTAGGATAGAAACAGACTTGACGAGGAGGATACCCCCCATGGATCTGTTTCTCCAGCGGCACGCGGACAAAATTGCAGGAGTGCTCTCCTGCTGGGATCGAGTTGTTATCACCGGCACGATTCCCGGCATTTGCTATGCCCAAGGCATGACCGGTTTTCTGAATGCGAACCGCATCCGGATTTTCGACTATCCCAAATGGGCCGAACCGCTTCGCAACCAGATCCGAGAAAACGCCGAGAAGCTGGCCGCCGAGGCCGGGCTTGAGATCGAGTTTATCCGGAAAAACAATTTCCGCAAGGAGCAGCGGGTTCGTCAAATCCTGTTGGCCCGTGGTGAGCATCCCGGCTTGGTTCACGTTTTTTCGGCGATGGAGCCTTGCGCCAGCTACACGCCCTGGCACGACAAAAAGACCGGGCGCACCTATCTGAAGCCCGCCACGGCCAAATGCTTGCATTATTACTTCTACTTTGTATTGCCCCAGATCGGATTGTGCTATCTGCGCGTGCCGACTTGGGCACCGTTTCGGCTTCAGTTCTACTTTAACGGGCACAACGCCCTGGCGACCAGGCTGCGCAACGAAGGCATCGGATTCAGCTTGTTGGACAACACCTTTGTGCAGTGCGACGATTGGGATGCAGCGCAAGTTCTCAGCGATGGGCTCAAGCCGGAAAATCTCCATCGCATCCTCGATGCGGTCGCTACGCGATACTGCCCGGTATTCGAAACGCTCAACTCCTGCCATTGGAGCCTGATGCAGGTCGAATACGCCACGGATATCGTCTTTCGCCGGCAAACGGACCTGACGAGCCTGTACGCCGAATTGTCCCGAACCGCCATTCACAGCATCAAGCCCGACAGGGTGTCGACTTTCTTGGGGCGAAAACCCCACGGCGGATACCGGGACGAACTGGGCAACAACTTTTCCACCCGCATCGAGGGCACCTGCATCAAGCATCACATGGGCCCGGTGGCCATCAAGATGTACGACAAGCACGCGCTGGTGCTTCGGGTGGAAACGACGGCCAACGATGTCTCTTTTTTCAAGCACCACCGCAAGGTGGAACACCGGGACGGCACCGTGACGCGCAAGGTGGCGTCCTTGAAAAAATCGATCTACAGCCTGGTGGACCTGCGCGGGCTGCTTTTGGCAGCCAACCGCCGGTATCTGGATTTCATGGCGGCTGTCGACGATCCGACCAACGCGATACGCGATTTGGACAAACTGTCGCGCCCGGTGCGCAAAAAAGATCGCAGCTTTCGCGGCTTCAACCTCTTTTCCGGCCCCGACCTGCAAGTTTTTCGGGCGATCATCGATGGTGGCGCCAATGTATCGGGATTTCGCAACCGCGATCTTCAGCAACGCCTTTCGATGAACGGCAGGCAAGTGTCGGCTGTGTTGCGGCGTCTTCGCGAACACGGGTTGGTGAAAAAAATCGGAGGTACGTTCAAGTATTACCTGACGGCCTTCGGACGCCGGGCAACCGCCACCGGTTTGAAGCTTCGCGAGATGGCCGTAATCCCGTTGCTGCGGGGAATGGTGCCAGCGTCGACATGAAAAATGTGCGCGTTTTGTTGTCATTTTAACTCATAAGAGACTAAAGGAAGGCAGCCTTCGGTCCTATGACTACCGCTATGCATAAACCACGCACGGACGGCGGCCGCAATGGCAAAACACTGGTCACGATACTCTTTTTCCTCTTTGCCGGCGCGTTTTTCCTTTATTTGTTCCGCTATTACATGACCGGGTTCGGAGGGCCCACCCTGGTTGCCGTCTCGCTGGTGCCCGTGACGTTCATCCTTTATTGCCTCGGCGAAATGCGCAGCGGCGGACTCTACCCAAGGCTCGGGAGCACGGCCAACTACATCATCTGCGGCGTCTACATCATCATATGCCTTGTCGCCGCCGTTTACCTGACGCGGGAGTTCATGGAGATCCGGACCGTGCGGGCCGGCATGTGGAACAGGACCGACCTGGCCATCGGCGGACTCATGTTCGTCCTGGTGATGGAATACGCCCGCAGAAGACACTTTCCCCTCTTCGTGATCAACCTGATTCTGATCGCGTACACGGTTTACGGGTCGATCGTGCCCGGAATGTTCTGGCACCCGGGCTTGAGCTGGACCCGAGTGGTCAGCGCCATGAGCATCGAGATGACCACGGGTGTGTTTTCCCACCTCTCGCAGCTGGCCCTCACGCTGATCGGGTCCTTCATTTTGCTCCTGAGCCTGCTGCGGGCTTTCGGCTGCGTCGAATCGATTATCAATGCCGCCTCGCAGCTGGCGAGAAAATCGACCCGGGCCTTGCCCCAGGCCGCCGTGCTCGGGTCCGTCGGGGTGGCCTCCATCAGCGGAAGCGGTGCGGCCAATGCGGCCACCACGGGCGCGGCCACCATCCCCTCGATGATCGGGAGCGGGATGCCCAAGGTGAAGGCCGCGGCCATCGAGACGGCCGCCTCTTTGGGCGGCCAGCTCATGCCGCCGATCATGGGCATTACCGCCTTCATCATGGCCGAGTTCCTGGGGACGAGCTACTGGGAGGTGGTCGCCCGCGGGTACGCCCCCGCCTTGATCTATTATGTCGGCGTGAGCCTGGGCGTTTATTTGATCACCGTTCGTTTCCAGGCCAGCCGCGGGTCGGTATCGGTCCCCCGGCCCACGCTGTTCGACAGGATAAACCTCGTCGTCTACGGCGTCGTCATCCTGGGACTGGTGTTTCTCATGGGCGTCATGCGGCTGCCGGCGATGATCGCGGCGTTGAGGATCTTTATCGCGGCCGGCATCGCGGTCACCGCGATCTTCGTCGTGGTGACCTATCGCGCGCACAGCGGCTGGCATGTCAAGGCGCTTGTCGCTCCCTATCAGCGGTTCATCGAACAGTTCGCGACGGTCACC
>JBLRXB010000205.1:0-3294 GCA_047920915.1 Kiritimatiellia bacterium | reverse complement strand
TGCTGGAGGTGCATGTCACCTTTTCGCGGGATTGCTTTGGACCAGATGTGCCTGCTTCCCTGACGGTGCCGGAACTGCGGGAATTGGTGCGAGGCGTGCGCATGATGGATTTGGCGTTGGCGAATCCTGTGGATAAGGATGCGCAGGCCGATAGCCTTGCCACGCTGCGAAAAACATTTGGCAAAAAGGTTGTCACGGCGAAGGCGCTGAAGGCTGGGCATGAGATTCTGCTTACAGATCTGGCCTATAAGAAATCTGATAGTGGTGTGTCGGCGAGCGAAGCTGCTTTATTTGTCGGGAAGCGTTTGATACGGGATTTGTCAGCGGACGTCGCATTAGAGGAGGGGGATGTTGCCTGATATGAAAAAACGGAAAATTTGTGTTGTTTTAGTCGACCGTGCTAATTACGGACGGATGAAGCCTGTGATGCGTGCCATTCAAGAGCATCCTGCACTCGAGTTGCAAACCATTTGCACGGGCACGATGCTTTTGGAACGGTTTGGAGAGGCGGTTCGGATTGTCGAGGCGGATGGATTTCCTGTGAACGGGAAGATTTATGTGGAGTTGGAGGGATCCGTTCCTGCCACAATGGCTAAATCGGTCGGTTTTGCCCTGATCGAGTTCTCGACAGAGTACCAACGTTTACAGCCGGATGTCGTATTGATGATCGGGGATCGTTATGAGGCGCTCGGGGCCGCTATTGCCGCTGCGTATATGAATGTGTGTCTGTGCCATATTCAAGGCGGTGAAGTAAGCGGCTCGATCGATGAGAGTGCGCGTCATGCCATCACGAAATTTGCGCATTACCATTTTCCAGCGACGCAGCGAGCGGCCGAATACATCGTGCGCATGGGGGAACGTCCGGACTCGATTTTGGGTGTTGGGTGTCCGAGCAGCGACCTGGCAAAGCGCGTAACGGATGATGGGCTCGCCGAGATTCTTAATCGGGCGGGGAATGGATGCCGAATTGCCCCGGATGCCCTTTTCTTGCTGGTTGTTTTTCATCCGATTACCACGCAGTTTGGGGGGGAATGCGAGCAGACAGAGCATTTGCTGGAAGCACTTGCGCGGATTGGATGTCAGACCGTACTATTATGGCCGAATATTGATGCCGGGGCGGATCACATCAGCAAGATGATTCGTGTATTCCGAGATCGCCATCAGACAAAATGGTTGCGGACGTTGATCAATGTTGCGCCGGAAGAGTATCAGAAGGTATTGAAGGCAACGGCATGTGCCGTTGGTAACTCGAGTAGTTTTGTGCGGGATGCTGGTTTTTATGGCACGCCTGTCGTGCTTGTGGGGGATCGTCAGCAAGGTCGTGAGCGGGATTCGCATGTGTTGCCGGCGGTGGTGGAGGTGGATGCCATTGAGGCCGCGATTCGTTCACAGTTGGCACATGGGCGCTATCCGCCAAGTACATTATATGGTGATGGTACCGTTTCGGTGCGGATCGCGGATGAGCTGAGTCGGTTGACACCGTATACGCAAAAGCGTTTGTCCTATATCTATGAATAGCGTGTGAGAAGTAAGCATGAATAAAGATGATCGAGTGGCTACCGTTGGTTACAATTACGACCAACAGGATAAGGAACGTCTAGCGATTTGTAATCTGTGTGGTGCAGATGACTGGGTTACGATAACGCATCGGGATCGTTATGGTTTCGAAGCACCGACGACGGCTTGTGCTACCTGTGGGCTCACGGTGCTGAATCCACGCATGACACCGGCAGGGTATGCTGATTTTTATCAACATTGGTACAGGCCCTTGGTGAGTGCTTATCATGGGCGCGTAATCGATGCCGTATCTGTGCAAGATGATCAAAAAGGGTATGCTGCGGAAATGGCGTGTTTGTTGTCGCCTTATATGTCGGAGCGTGAAGGACATTCCTTCCTTGATGTTGGTGGCTCTACGGGGATTATTGCTTTGCACTTTGCAAAGGTATTTGGGCTGGATCCTACGGTTATCGATCCGGCTCCAGATGAAATCGAAGAGGCCGATAAGTATGGTCTGAAGACGATTACAGCCTTAATGGAGGACTGGGACCCGCAAGGGCAGCAATTTGATGTAATCGGGATGTTTCAGACGATCGATCACTTGCTGGATGTAAAGGCAACGCTGCTGAAGATCCGGCAGATCCTGCGCCCGGATGGGATTTTTGTGGTCGATATTGTCGATTTCCGCGTGGCCTACCTAAAGAACCAATCTTTGGACCTTGCAACTAAGATTGATCATCCGTATGGCCTGACGGAGCCTGTGATGGAGGCGTATCTGGCGCGCGCAGGGTTCCAGATCCGGCGGCGTGCCTATAGCCGGGATGGACATTTGGTAGCTTACATCTGCTCTCCGAGTGAGCGCCAGCTAGACGTTTTGCCGGATCCGGCAGAGGTGCGGGCATTCTTTCGTGAGATGCGTCTTGTGCAGCATGCGCCGCATCTGGCGGTATGGAGTAAGATATGAGAATATTGGGTCTGATCCCGGCCCGGGGGGGGTCGAAGGCGGTCCCCGGTAAGAATATTCGTCCGCTATGCGGTCGATCACTTGTTGCACGTGCGTATGATGTGGCGGCTGCGTCCGGTGCGCTTGATCGTATTATTCTTTCGACGGATGATCCTGCTATTGTCGCCCATGGGCGTGAGACCGGTGTGGAGGTGCCTTTCATGCGGCCTGAAACTTTTGCTTCCGATACGAGTCCTATGCTGGATGTGGTTTTGCACGCGTTGGATGCGCTCGCTGAAATGGATGGGTATGCACCAGATGCGGTTTTGTTGCTGCAACCGACGTCGCCGCTGCGTACGGTGGAACACATTCGGAAAGCTATCAGGCTGCTGGAAGATCATGATTCGGTTTGTTCCGTGGTGGCTTTGCCGCAGGATTTGTCGCCGTATTATCTCATGAAAATTACGGCATCCGGCTATCTTGATTTTTTTATGGATGACGGCGCTCGCTTTACACGCCGGCAGGACCTGCCGATTGCTTACCGCCGCGAGGGGACGATCTTTCTGACGCGGCGCGACGTTTTGGTGGAGCAGAAGTCCTTCTATGGTAAGCGGTGCTGTCCGATGATGATTGATCCCGCGTGTGTCTTGAATATTGATACATTGGATGATTGGGCGGAGGCCGAGCAAAGGCTGGAGAGTCTATGAGAATTCTAGTGAGTGAGTCCGTTGCCTTCAGTGACGAAGCGCGGCGCATGTTGTCGCCGTATGGAGAGGTGCTGCTTGCGGATCTGGATCGTGCGGGATTGTTGGGGCGTGTGAGTGACTGTGATGTTTTATGGTTTCGCTTGCGTA
>JBLRXB010000204.1:0-3306 GCA_047920915.1 Kiritimatiellia bacterium | reverse complement strand
GTCTCACGGCGCTCAGACAGGAAGACAGCCGTGAAGGCCACGGCTCGCCGCATGGCTCATCTGATCTATCGCGGTGTCAGGTATGGGCAGGCATATGTTGAACAGGGGGCAGAGGCTTATGAACAGCGGATGCGCGAGCGCACCGTGCGAACTGTCCGAAATCTTGTTAAGATACATAATATCAATGTGTTAGAACTGAAACTGGCAAGCGCGGTGGCTTGAAGTTATAGGTAAGAAGAGGCGGGCGGTTTTGGGGAGGGGGCCGACGAGGGGGGTGAAGTAGCGGAGGAAGGCGGCGGTGACATCGTTGCCGGCTTTGTTGATATAGGCATCCGGCATGTGGCGTGTTTCGCGGGCAACTTTCCGCAGTGGTACGGGTTCGTAGTTTACGGCATAGGTTGCGCCTTTCTGGCGGCGAATGGCGATCGAACCACTGGTTGTTCCTTTGACAGCGGCCAAGACGGCTGCTTCGCCCACGGCATATGCTTCCTTGGAATCGACGGTTGATGCAATGCCGGGAAATGAGCGCTGCAAATAGCCGAAGGTATCGGCGCGGACGCGGCCAATTCCGGTACGGGCCTTGATTTCGCTTGCCAGAAAATCGCCCAGTGAGCCAGTACCGCTGAGTTGTTTGTTGCCGTGGGAATCGACTTCCTTGGAGAAACGGGCGGCAATGGCTTCGCCTTTTTCGTCGGCAATGCCTTCGGATACGGCGATCAGGCAGCGACCGTGGCGTTTATACATGGCCTGCACATCAGTCGTGAATGTTTCGATGGAGAAGGGGCGTTCGGGCAAGTAGATCAGGTGGGGTCCGTCGCCGGGGTTGGTGCGGGCAAGCGCGGCGGCGGCGGTGAGGAAGCCGGCATGGCGTCCCATCACAATATTTACTTTTACGCCGCCGAGGGCGCGGCTATCGAGGTCGTCGCCCATGAAGGCGCAGGCGACGAAGCGCGCGGCGCTGGCAAAGCCCGGAGTGTGGTCATTTTCGCGCAAATCGTTGTCGATGGTTTTGGGGATGTGGAAGCAGCGTAAGGGTGAGCCCGCTTTTAGCGCGGCTTCGTGAATAATGTGCACGGTTTCGGCGCTATCGTTGCCGCCGATGTAGAAGAAATATCCAATGTCTTGTTCGGCGATTACATCAAAAATGGCTTTGCAATCTTCGGGGGTTGGTTTGCGTCGCACGGAGCCCAGGGCCGAAGACGGGGTTTGGGCGATGGCTTTCATCTGGGTTTGGGATATGTTGCTCAGATTTACGAAGTCGCGATTGAGGATACCTTGGATGCCGTGTTTGGCGCCGAGGATGGTTCCGATCTGCTTATGTTTACGGGCGGTGAGTACGGCACCGGCGAGGCTTTGATTGATGACCATGGTGGGGCCGCCGCTTTGGGCGATGAGCATATTGTTGTTTGGCATGTTCTTGGTTCCTTGTTGTTTATCGGTTCCAGGTTTCAGGTTGAAAGTTTAAGGGGGGCAGATCACCGATTGCGGATCACCGATTACGGATTACGATTGCGATTGTGGGGCTGGTATGGGGTCGACGAGGACGCGGTAGCCTTCGACGCGAACCACTTCGACTTTGGTGTCGATGGGAATCAAGTCGCCTGATGCGCTGATTACGTCGATGCGACGGCCATTGATTTCGGCGTATCCCGAGGGGCGCAGTTCGGCGGTTACGATGCCCAGTTGGCCTAGTAGTGCGGGCAAGGATTCATCCGAGGCATGGGCCGCTTTGAGATCCGTGGACACCATCATGCGTTTTCCGACCGGGGTTTTGGGAAAAAACCGGGCCCAGATAAAAATGGTGACACATACCAGAGCGATGGTTCCTACCAGTGCGAGTGCGGCAGTAGTGGGCGGAAATACGATAAAGCCTAGTGCTGCTGTTCCGAGCAGGAACATGGCCCCGATTGTTCCTAAAATGCCATCGGGCACAAACACTTCAGCGCCAATGAGCAATACGCCGGCAATCAGCAGAATGAAGTAGAGTTCGGTCATGCGTTTGTGTCCTTTCCTGTGTGGTCTTCCGTCACCACGATATGATTGCCCTGCGCGGATATGACCTTAACCGGTACATCACTATCGAGGAAGCTGCCTTGTGCAACCACGCCGACGCGCTGTCCGTTGATACGGGCATAGCCAGAGGGTCTGAGTTGGGTAGCGGTGATGCCTTGATCGCCCGCCTGGATCGATGGTGCTTGTTGCGGCTGCTTGTCGGCTGGCTCGGGGTCATTGGCTCTCCCTGTGAGAGCGGTGTCGAGTACGAGGCGGCGGAATCCTGCTGCCTGAGGCAAGTATCGTGTGAAGACGGCACCGGCCCCGAGCGTGAAAACACAAGCCAGTGCCATTTGAAAGATGGCTCTTTGTAGATCTATCGACGGAATAGAGAAGCTGGGTGTTTCCGGTAAAGGAGCGGCCATGGAAAAGAAAATGGCGATGAGCATCAGAACCATGCCGCTGATTCCCGTGATGCCAAATCCCGGGATCAGGAATATTTCCACCAGTAGGAGCAAGGCGCCCAAGATGAATACGATGAGTTGCCAATCGCCAGAGAGTCCAGCGATGCGGTGACCCCAGAAGAAGATGGTCAACAGGACGATTCCGGCGATGCCTGGGAATCCGAATCCGGGGGTACGAAACTCGATATAGAGTCCCAGCAAGCCGCCTGCTAGAAACAGGAAAGCAAACATTTCTACCCAGCGCGCGATACGTTCGGCACTGGTGATCGTGATTTGCTCGATAACAAAATTCTCAATACCAGCGGCCTTCAGCATTTCCTCGATCGAGGCGACTGTGCCGCCCGAGAGTAGCGGTCTCTGGTTTTCATTGGTACCGACGATTCGTGCCGCCTCGTGGGCTGAAAGGGTTAGTAGCTGGCCTTCCTTTACGATGGTTTCATCGTCGATGGTATATTCCATGTCGCGCCGGATCATCGATTCGAAAAGATCGGGGTCGTGTCCATTGGTGTGAGCGGCGGAACGAACGAGTGCCAGTAGTGCCGAGACATGTTTTTCTTTTAAATCGCCCTCTTCGATGTCCCCGCCAGGACCGACAATTGCACTGGCGCCGATACGTGCACCCGGGGCCATATAGATGTCGCGCGTGGCCACGGCAATCAAGGCTCCGGCACTCAGGGCATCTTTGCGGATGAATGTGAACGAGCGAATCTCTTCGGGGAGGTCCAGCAAAAGCCGCATGATCGTTTCGGTTACATCGACGCGGCCGCCGGGGGTATCCATATCGAGAACGATGGCGGCAGACTCCGCAGCTTGGGCCTCATCCAGTGCGCGGCGCATAACGTGCAAAAGG
>JBLRXB010000203.1:0-3325 GCA_047920915.1 Kiritimatiellia bacterium | reverse complement strand
CGAGCACATGCATACCCGCTTCCAGCGCAGCCACGGCCATGGGACGGTGAAGCGGTGTTCCCGTGGGAATCACGCAGAATTCCGCCCGACCGGAAAGTTCCTGCAGCATAACCTGGTAGTCGGTAAAAAGACGGCAGCCCCGCTTCTTGAGTTCGGCGCAGCGTTCAACCTCTTCTTCCTGGTTAATAACCGTAGCACCAACCATTTCAATACGACCCTGCGCTTCGGCAGAACAAAGAAGATCGTAATGCATGCGCCCATATCCGGAAATGCCAATCATACAGGTTTTTATCAAAATAGCTCCTAGCATAAAAAACGTATTGATGCATTCATATTGATGCATTCATAGCAAAACGCCCGAGGTCATTGAAGCATTAAATGATTTCACACCTTATCACCATGTAGTTGCTCGTGAAACGTGGTCTCGACCTTCTCCATCTCCTCTGGCTCCCCAGGCGCGATTCCCGCAAGCAGCGCTTGAGGCGAAACCGCAAGCCCTTTGATGGCATAGGGCCAATGGCCATGGTGATGTAATTATGCGAATCCCAGCCCTGCCGGGAGGGCAACACGGTCTTGGCAAAGAAACGGCCCTCACAAGCCACACAGCCTGAAAACCCCGGCGAACTGTTGACCTTTTCCTGGTACTCTGACCCCGAGAGCCTCGTTCCAACTACCTGATACTGATCACCGTGCCGGTTTTTCTTAATTCCGGCGGTGCAGATTTATATGGGTGCCCCTCTGGCAAAACTGCCGCAAGGCTCCACTTATGCGCCAGATAGCCCTCCACCTTCTCGCGTTCTTCCTGGCTCAACACCTTGGTTGCAACAACAACCTCGCGCAGATCCAGCCGCATAGAACCAAAACCTGCTGTCGAATTCGGACGCGGAGGCAGTGCGCCAATGCCGAATTGGTTGGCCGTAAAGGTTCCGGCGCGTGTGTAGGATTGGCTTCGTGGGTCTGCAGCGTTTACCCGCGCCGTGACGCTATTACCCGTGTCTGCTGCTTGATAGATTCTCACTTGGGCGATGTCAAGCGCACCTGATGCCGACATATCCACGGTATTGGCAACAAGTACCACATTTTCTGTGTTGCGAATCCAGTACGTAAAAATGGATCTGTCACCACTCGGCTTTCGATAAATCGGTGTATAAAGCGGGTTGTTGTTGGCGCTGCTTGCTTCGCCAATCATTACCGCGCCTACATCTGCACCCGCTGCGGCAACGATATATATATCATTGGAGCCATTGGCATACAGGAACGCACTTGTGTTGAAGAGAATATCATCCACGCCGTCAAACTCAAGAAAACCGCTTCTGCGTATCGGCCTGAGTCCTGAGGTTGCCTGTGTGATGTGTCTATTGTGCGTACTCTTATCATCCCAACGCGCTACACCGCCGTCTATAGTTGCTGGCGTACTTGCCGTTGTGTCAGACCAAATCGTTGCTGCATCGCTGGCATCAAACCAGATCCCCAAGTCTTGAAGAATTTCTGTAGGCGTCCAGGTTTGTTGTGCTTGTGCTGCTTTCGGTAATGCCACTGCACTAGCCACCAATGCCGCAGCAAGAAGTTTTCCTGCAATACGCCTTGTGCGCCCACGACCGCTCCCAGCCACACCAGCCAGCCTCTCTCTCTTATTCATAACCACCTCTCTTTTTCTTTGCTGCCACAATCCCGACATCGCGCCAGGCTTACGTTGCAACACCCAACACTTGCGTACCCACACGCCCCTCCGCCACCTCCTGCGTCGAGACCGCCATCCCCATCGGAACCTTGTCCGCTTATTCCGTCTTGACCTGCGCGCCTTACGGCTGTTCAACCCAGAATTCCCAGGTCATGTCGGCGAGCGTAGGCGAGATGACCGGGCCGGCTAATTTCCCGCAGGGAACGCCCATGAAATCCTCTCCTGCGTTGTCCGGCGTGTACCGATAGCCTTTGAAGGCGGCGTTGCGGCCCGTGTTGATCGTGAAGGTGTAGTCCGCAGTGCAGCGATTCGTGAGCACGATGACCAGTTTTCCGTCGGGCCGTTTGAAGGCAAAAATGCGGTTGTCATGTTGAAACGTTTCTTCCTGAATCTTGACATTGACGCTATCCCAGGGCATGTGCTTGATAAAACCTGCCATGGCGTGCCAGTTGTACTTGTTCCAGGTCCAATGGCCAGGTTTTAAGCTGTGCGCTCCCTTGGGCTGTAAGGCTTTGTCTTGCGGCATCCAGAATCCCAGCGAGTATCCGCTCGCTTCGGCATTCCCTACCGGCTTGAGCGCGTGAATCCAATACCATGTTGGTGAATCGGCCAACTGAAACCAATTCATGATGTTTTGTACCGTGTTCAGGCAGCGCGCCGGTGTCGCTGGACCCTGTAGATATTCGTACTCATTCTGATAGAACGGATAAGGTTCGCCATCCTTGTTCAGCGGGAAGTTGTAGAGGGCCGGCAAGTAATTCAACCATTTCGAATCCCAGCCGATGTTATGAACGACCACATGATCCACAAGGTGTTTGGTGGCAGGATCGCTGATGATCGGGGTAACGTAATTTCCCCAGATCCAGGTCGCGCAGAGCAATCGAATCGACGGATCATATGCCCGGATGGCCCGGGCCACCGGAACATAGGTCACGCCATAGTTTTCTACAGAATAAAAACAGCTCGAGTAGGCGGTGTTTGCGACCGGTTCATTCTGCAAACCGAAATGGTCAACGGGAATCCCCTTTTTTCTAAGATACTTGATGTCTTCGACGATGGCAGCCGCGAAATCCCTGAAAAAACGTTCGCGGTCGCCTCGATAGACGGGATCCGCTGCAAAATCACGACCGAAACAACGCAGGATATTTTCTGATTTTCCCTTTCTGGTGTAGCTTCGGTCGGCTTTCCAGAAAGGAGCTGGCGACCAGTACTCAAAGGACACGCTCGGGATTCCGGATTTCTCGATCAGCTCCCGAAGCTCCGTCAATTGCGTCGGCCAGCGCTCGCGCAGTTGCTTCTGCTCGGCATCCAGTCCGCGGTAATAGAGACCGCCAGCCAGGCGAAGATAGCGAAAGCCTGAAAGCATCTCCTTGTAGAAACGCTCCCGCTCCGATGGGATCAAGTCGTACGGCACCGAGCTTCGGTGCTCAGGCAGGCCTTTGTTGCCGGATGCGATCGAGTCGCTCTGCAGCTCAAACCCCAGCCCCCAGATCGTTTGCTTATGCTCATCTGCATGGATCGTGTATTGCCCTTCTGTTGCGGGGGGGGTTGTCCGCTGAGGGCGGTTTACGGGGTATCGGAAAAATAATTTGTTTCTGCGCTCGAAATTTTGTCGTGCCAACTCCGCATCATTTGCAAAGAGGG
>JBLRXB010000202.1:0-3327 GCA_047920915.1 Kiritimatiellia bacterium | reverse complement strand
CCCCAAGACCCGCATTACCAAGGGCCAGCAACAGACGAGGCAGACTCTGGTCGCGGTGTGCCAGATTGTTGAGCCGGACGAGAAGGTTGCGCCCCCAGTCATCCGGGAGACTATCCTCGAACACACCAAAAATACCATGTGCATCGTCAGCCCATCGTATGATCAGGATATCGCCATCTTGGCCGCGCGTAGCGTCACGGTTTTTGATGTGTGTGGTGTCGGGTACGCCGTTACCCACACTTCGCTCGATAGCTCGTCTTTCGCACAATCCTTATTGCCTAGCAGGAAAACCTCGATCGTCTTGCCGGCATGGCGCGGCGCAAGCGGAATGAAGTAGCTGTAGCTCTTGCCTTTGACCGCCGGGCACTCGAACGGATTGACGGGATAAGCGGCCGCTCGCCGGGCTGCCCCCAGATATTCATCCCCGCAGCGCGCCCCGGCATACACGGACTCGGGCACATGCGGACCGAATACCGGCACCACCAGATACGAACCCGAAAAAACCTGATCGATCTTCACGCTTGCCGACAAGGCGCACTCGGCCCTGAATTCATGCGCAAACAGGTTGCTGGCACGCCAACCGGAACGATCCAGCAACTTACCGTTGCGGTACCCCTTGACTGCATTGACACGCTCCGGCCCCTTGGCAATCTTGAAGTAGCGAATGGGCATGGCCGGATCAAGGTCAAAGACAATATCAAACTCGGCAATCGTCCGAACCTCTGTCCAATCCTGCAGATTGCTCGACACATACGCCCTGACGGCTTCATGATTATGGATGGGTTGCATGTTATAGCTGTTCTCTGTCTCGAACACCAACTTGTCGAGATGCAGCACCGCGCCAAAATCAATCCGCAGGCTGGCCATGCTTCCCGTGCGAATGTTGCCGTGCCGTCGGCTGACAGCAAAGAACGTCTCGGGGTCGTCATCAAAAAGATGCCGATCCCAGAGGCCGCGCTCGCGAAAAATGTCCTGCTGGAAGAATGCATCCCGCGCCGCCTGCACCTGCGGTATCGCGGTGGGCCCGGAGCGGTCAAGACAGCGGACCTCAAGCGCATTGTTGTCGGCCGAGAAGACCGTGGCCTCATAGATGCCCCCCGCATCGTCTGGCACGTCCGCCATTTTCAGGTCTGCCAGTTTGCGATGCCAGTGCTCCTTGACCGGTTCACCTGCGAACGCGATTTTCATTCCGCCATCGGACAACAGCGCACTGGCGTCCTCCCCGTCGCAGAGGGCCGATGCGTAGCCACGCGCCGAAAGCTTTACCGTCGTGGTTGTGCCCGGCAGACCATAGAGCTTGACCACGGCATCCTCGCCCGCCTTGTCCTTGATGATCTCGCCCTCGCAGCCGTCGAACCCGATCTCGGGAATTGCCGCCGTACTGACCATCACCAGGCACGCCCGGAACGGCTCGATCTCGACCTCGACAGTCTCGCCCCAGCCAAATTCGCCCAGAATCGTTTCGCGCGGATGCATCCGCCGCACCTGCACGCGGTCACCTCTGCCCAAACCGATCGTCGCATCGAGCGTGACGGGGATGCGACTCCGCTCCCAGCCCAGATTGCGCAAGGACAGGAACCGGGTGCAAGCATCCCCACGGCTGACCGCATCCTTGCCATAAATCTCCTCCGGCAGCAGAAGTCCATTGACAAGAATATCCCGGTACCGCCGGTGTAGATTGTAGATCCGGGCGAGACGCGGGAACTCGTCATCCCGTAGCAGCCACGGACTACCGTAAATCTCCGGCGCCAGAATCAGACACCTGTTAAATGCCTGCTGGATCAGGGAATCTTCCCAGTAATCGAGACTCGAGGAGAGACAGACGCCGTGGTCCTCGGTCAGCCGCTTCAGCTCGGGCGGTAGCCCACGGCTGATCTCACCTACCCGATTGTGCGTCCCCGGCACCGGGTTCGGATTATAGACATCCGTGTACATCTCCCGGCCTTCCCACAGGAACGTGGTGGCATGGGGCAGCCCCTCGCCTAGATCCAGCCGGTGATTCAGCAGAATCAGATCCGGAGCGTATTTGCGGCACTCCGTCATCATCTCGACAAAATATTTCACCTTCTCCGGACGCAGCCGGCCGCAAACCGAATCAAACTTGAAAAGCTGGAAGTTGTAGTCACGACAGAGACTGACCATCTGCTCGATCCGCTCGCGCGCCTCTTCCTCGGTATCGCCAAATCCGTCCGGGCCGCCCCAGATCCCCAGCCGGCAACCAAACCGCGCCGCCGCTTCAGCAATCGGACCAAACCCTCTGGGGAACTGCCGTTTGAACCGCTCGGATTTCATCGAGCCGTAGAACCCCGCGCCATCAATGGCCCCCGCATCGAACGCATAGATATCCAGCTTCATGCCGAACGCATCATGCATCCATTGGAAAAATGCCAGGTTCGCCAGCGTATGGCTCTCCGTCGGTCCCTCGTTGGTGTGATTAATCCAACTGAAATACTGTGCCAAAGATGGTGTCGATTCATCGGCACCAGGGTATACTGCATCTGTCATACGTTCTATATTTCCTTGTGTAATAACTCATTGGTTAAAAGGTTATATTCGGTTTCAAAGATCCCTCAGCTTGAGGGCCGGTAACTATAGCGCGCTTCGAATTTAAGGCACAATAGCAATATCCCGCCATTATAATTACACGATCCAGCCAGATTCGATTTACGACGACACCCCCTACCCCCTCCGGTCGCCATCACAAGCCCTTGGGCACACGGGAGCACTGCTACCGGCTAAAGCCGGAACTACAAACATTTTATTCATACACGAGCCAGGCTGTCGCCGTGCAAGCCGTATCGGCGGTGAAGCGGATCCAATGGGCGCTGTAGGCCTCGGGGAAACGGTAGGTTTCCGTCTGGCCAGCCTTGAGCGTGAACGTTTTGTATATGTGCCAGCCCGACTGGTGATCCACATTCACCTCTACCGTTACCGTCACGTCTTTGTCGACATGCAGAGTCAGCGTTTTTTGATCATAACCGGTCAGTAGATAGGGGTCCGACGACGCACCGGCGATAACCACCGTGTTTTTCCACGGTCCCCCCTGCCCCGTGGGCTTGCCGAGTTGCCAGAGATCATCAACCCCGCCACACCAGATGGCGGCACCATCGCCCTGAAAGACATGCCTATCCGCTTGCGCTTGACTATCGACACCCGAGAGGACCAGCAGCCCCTGCCAGGTGCAGAAGTCATGAATCTGCTTGCGGTGGCTGGCGACCGGGCGCATGCGCTCCCAGTCCGGAATCGCCTTGTAGCCGGAACGCGGGATCTCGTAAAAACTTCCATGAATGTTGGCCAGATTGCGCTCGGATTCCACTTCGCGCACGG
>JBLRXB010000201.1:0-3357 GCA_047920915.1 Kiritimatiellia bacterium | reverse complement strand
CGGCGCGCGAAACAACGCATCACAATCCCCCGATTCCACGATGCACCCCTTTTCCATCACATAGGCCCGCTTGCACATGTAGCGCACAACAGCCAGATCATGCGCAATGAACAGGCATGCCTGACCGAGTGTCTCATTTACCATTTTTAGCAAATTCAAGATTTGTACCTGTACGGAAACGTCCAGAGCTGAAACGGGTTCATCGGCCACTAACAGCCGCGGATTCACAGCCAGCGCACGGGCGATACCCACACGCTGGCGCTGCCCCCCACTTAAGGCATGCGGATACCGCTGTCCCATATTGCATGCCAGCCCAACGGCATCTAACAAGGCATCGCGCCGTAGTTCCCGCTCTCGGCGTTCCGGCATTTCCAGCGCCTTGCGATGCACATATAATACTTCATCCAGAATGTCTCCAACCGTCATTCGCGGATTCAAGGAGCTGGCCGGATCCTGAAACACCATTTGCACGTTGCGCCGGTGTGCCTGCATATCGCTGCGTACATGCGATCGGATGCGGGCTCCAGCAAAAAACACATCTCCTGCATCAGGTGCAAGCATTCCTGTAGCCACAAGCCCTAGCGTCGTCTTGCCACTACCACTCTCCCCAACCAAACCGGTAACCTCGCCCGGATACACCACCAGACCGGCAGTGTCCACAACCGGCGATTTCTTGCCGTAACAAACAACGATGTCATTCAACGCCAGCAGCGGTTCTCTAGCATTACTGTCCATCGGCCTCTCCCCTGCTCGCTAGCGTAAGTGGATGATGACATGCAACCTGATGATCGGATGCTTGCCCAACCAATGCGGGCAGCATCTTATGACATACATCGGTTGCATAGCGGCACCGTGGAGCAAACGGGCACCCCGGAATCCATTCCTCCGCAGCGGGAACCATACCAGGAATACCTTCCAGATGCTCCCGTGCGCCAAACATACTGGGCACAACACGCAACAAACCATTCGTGTAAGGATGCCTGGGGCTGCGCAAGACCGCCTCCGTCAAACCTGTCTCCACAATATGCCCCGCATACATGACAAATACCCGATTCGCCGATGAAGCCACCAAGCCCATGTTATGGGTTATCAACAACATCGCCATACCCAGTCGCTGCTGCAGCTCTACAAGCAAGTCCAGGATCTGGGCCTGTATGGTAACATCCAGAGCCGTGGTCGGTTCATCCGCAACAAGCAGTTTCGGACTGCGTGATAAGGCCATGGCAATCACAACGCGCTGTTGCATGCCCCCGCTGAGGGTAAAGGGGTAAACATCCAATAGATCTGCCGGGGAAGACAAGCCGGCCATGCCTAGATACGCAACGGCTTGCGCACGCCGCTGCGAAGCACTTCCTACAAGCGCTTCACACATCTGATAGCCAATCTTCAGGTTCGGATGCAAAGCCGTTGCCGGATCCTGAAATACATATCCGATCCCATTCCTTCGCAGCACACGCAGGGAAGCCGGCGACAACCCCATCACACCCTGCCCAGCAAACAGAATCTCGCCACGTACTTTACAAACGGGCTTTGCCGGCAGCAACCGTCCCAAGGAAAGTGCCGTCACACTCTTGCCGCAACCACTTTCGCCCACCAGTGCTACCGTTTCCCCTGCCGCGATGGCGAACGACACACCATGGACAACCTCCGTACCACCAAAAGCGATCCGCAGTTCGCGTACATTCACAATATCAGTATCATTCGCCATATAACATGCCCTTGCATCCGGTTGACGTATCACCCTACAGCATGCCCCCCGATAATGTCAGCACCATAGTGCGTCTAAAATACGCTACTTTTCCCGAACCGGAAAAGCTGTAGGTTATGATCGAAATCCCGTGCATGATCTGATATCGTCAATGACGATTTTACGGTTGAATCATGTTTATCATTGGTGCGTAACGGGTATCCCCATGGATGTAATCGATAATCTACACGACGACAAACACTACATGGAGATGGCCCTGCGCGAAGCACAGCGCGCCGCTGATGCAGGCGAAGTGCCCACCGGATGCGTTATCGTGCATGTTCCTGCAAATGGCAACCGTCCCGCCGTGATTGCCCGCGCACATAACCAAGTGGAAACGCTCAAGGATCCCACCGCGCATGCCGAAATGATTGCCATCACCCAAGCCACCTCGGCAAGAGGCGATTGGCGTCTGACCGAAACGGTACTGTACGTCACAAAAGAACCGTGCGCCATGTGCGCAGGCGCAATCGTTCTGGCCCGGATTCCGCGGCTCGTCTTTGGGGTGCCCGACCCCAAACGCGGCGGTGCTGTTTCAGTATTTAATATTGTACAGCACCCAGATCTCATCCATCGCTGTGACGTGACCGCCGGGATCGAGGCGGATGCCTGTCGACATATTTTGCAGGCCTTCTTTCAAGAGCGCCGTGCGGCAACACAATCGCCGGGTGCGCGAACATGAGAGCTGTCGTGCCAAAACGCCTGCTCCCGCTAACTTGGGTTATCACCAATATGCTGCTAGCCTTGATCGCCTATCGTGGCGTCATAACCGCGGATTTCATTGGCTTCGACGATAATTTGTACGTTAGTGAAAATCGCATCGTACAGCAAGGCCTAACCCCGGCCGGTATCCGCTGGGCTTGCACCGCAACGTATGCATCCACATGGCAACCGCTGGTTTGGATCAGCTACATGCTGGAGATCACCCTGCTGGGCACCGAACCGCGTATATTTCATTTTACAAATCTACTCCTGCACCTGCTGAATGTGGCACTGTTCTTTGTCTTTGTCCACCAGCTATCCAAGCGTATGTTCCCCGCTGGTATCGCGTCTCTTCTGCTCGCTATTCATCCCGTGCATGTGGAATCCGTGGCCTGGATCGCCGAACGCAAAGGACTGCTCAGCTCCGTATTCGGCTTTCTTGCGATGATCGCATATCACCGTTTCGTGACCAGCGGCGCTAAACGCTACTATGCCGCAGCATTTCTAGCGCTGGCACTTGGCCTGATGGCCAAACCCATGCTCATCACCTTGCCCATCCTTTTTCTTCTTATCGACTTCTGGCCTCGCACGCAATCGTCAGAAACACAATCACCGCTACTTCCCCGAAACGTACTTGCAAAAGCGCCATTCGGCCTTTTGTCGATGGGATCCATCATCATTACAAGCTATACCCAATACAAAGGCGGCTCTTTTCTCGGGCTTGGCACCATCACCATGTGGGACCGAATGGCCAATGCCGCTATCAGTGTCTGGCGATACCTCTGGCACCTCATCTATCCCGTTCGATTAGCCCTATTATACCCCCACCCTGGCAGATGGCCTTTTTGGGCGGCATTCCCTGCCATCATCGCCCTCGGATCGACACTATGGCTTTTGTATCAATACCG
>JBLRXB010000200.1:0-3373 GCA_047920915.1 Kiritimatiellia bacterium | reverse complement strand
GCAGCGCCTCTCCAAGGGCCAAACAAACAATATAAATGCCAAAAAATGGCAGGAAACTGAATCGATTGAGGATCGCCGCCATGATAAATAGGGCAGCTAGCAGGGTTGCGTTCAAGCGTCTTGGAAGAATTGACGCATATAACAATCCGCAGATCAGGAAGAGTTGCAAGGGTTCTGTGAGCGGCACGTGCGTGTGGTAGAGCAAAATTGGTTGTGTTGCAAGAATCAAGGTGGCGAAGGTGGCGGTGGCCAGGCCTGCTGCGTGCAGGATCAGGACAAAAAAGCATGGTGCGATTAGTAGTGTGATGATTGTATTGCTTCGGAGCATGCCCCCCATGCCCGCAGCGCGATGAATCGCGCCAAAGAATGCTGGTGTGAGTTTGAAAAATTCAAACGTGAAGCTTTTTTTGTCCGGCTGTACGGTGACACCAGGAAAGCGTTCTGTCCTGCCGGCTAGCGTTCGGGTAAATAGTTGCTGTTCTTCCGCAGAGAGAAGCTCGTGAAAGAAGCTGTCGTCGGGGTAGAATGTTCCGGAATTTGAAAGCGCAACGGCCTGTCCTGCGTACACCCCGGGATCCCACCCTCCTGCGATCCATTCCCCGCGGTGCGGGAGGGTCAGGATAAACATAATGCCTGCCAAGAGCATGATATGTAGCGGCAGGGCGTCTCGGATGTTTTGCAAAAGCCTTTTGCCATAAAACCACCAGCCCAGAATGAGTCCAAGGCCAATTGTTGCAAGATAGACGAGAAGATCCGTTTGCCGATTGTATAGGCCTGTTTCACCTAGGATCAGGGTTACGAATCCCGTATGTAAAACGCCAATCATAAGGCCCATCGATCCCATGTGCAGGAAGCGCTCTAGTGGGCGGGATGGGCGGTGGGGCATAAGCCAAATCCACGCCAATCCTGGAATCATGATTCTTGCCCATATACGGATACTTGCTAGTAAGACTTCACCCATATCGCCTCACTTCATCGTCCTGCACTTTGGTGAATACGATCCAGGTATTGGATGATCCACCCGGTCGTATCGATTTTGTCTGCGAGTAGTTTTGCCCGCCGGGTCTTGTATGTGGCCTTGCTGTCGGGGATGCAGAGAAGTTCATCAAGTTTATTGAGTATTTCTTGCTGCTGATTGCGCTTGAAGTTGAACACCAGCCCATAGCGGGATTCTTCTTCGTCGGTGTAGCCGCGGCCGGTATCGCTGATGAAGAAGGCGGGGGTTCCAAGAACGGCAGCTTCGCTAGCCATGGTTGCGCTTTCGCCCACCAGCAGGGTTGCATAGGCCAAGAAGTGATGCATATCCTGCGGCGGGCAGTGAAACCGCATGGACTCCAGTTCTGGAGGCAGGGGCTTCTCGCTGGAAATCAGGATGCGTCCATGCGGCTTGAGCCGTGCGAGCATGTTTTGGAGCATATTGTTTTCCAGGCCTGCTTCGCCGACATCGTGGGATGCTTGCCAGGAAACCAGACGCAAGATGAAAAAGGATTTTTCGGGGTCGATACCGCCCGCTTTGACAACGTTGGGATCCGGTGTGAAGCGGTTGGGGTGTAAGTACGCCAGCTCATGGTACCCCGGGTATGTTACGTGATTGCCTGTTACCGGTCCTTGATAGCAGTCCGGTGTGCACACAGAGTGGGCCAAAGGATAAACGATGCGGTTGGTCAGCGTGGCGTTTTCCGTATCGTAGAAGACGATGGCGGGCTTTCGGATCAGCTTGCCGACTTGCGCGATTGTGACCCCCATGATGCCAGTCAAAACGTCGGGTTTGAACGCACGGCAGGCGTTCCACATGCGCCAGTCGCGCACGAGCATCTCTGTGAGTAGACTGCTTTTGCGCGCGTGAATCGCGCTGATCGACTGATAGGGGATGCCGTAGGCATTCAAAAGGTCATTGGCGCATTCTTTTTCGCGGCTTAAAACGAGTACGTTGTCGCCTCGCTCGCGCCAGAAAGCGATGGCATTGCGAAAGAAGTGGACATGGGCGGGATGTAGGATTTCAACGAGGATGTTCATAGATTTACTATCGTAAGTTGTTGGTTTTTCTGTATATTGCCGTTTTTGGCGTTGGTTGCAACCCATTAAGCAGGTTTGTTTTCGAAAGGTGAATTATGTGCGGGATTTGTGGTGTTCTGGCAAGACAGGAATCTGTGCTGGGGCAAAGACTGCAAAGCATGAATGATGCCCAGTGCCATCGTGGCCCCGATGGCGAAGGTTATTATATTGACCGTGCATCGCCGTTGCTGCTGCATGATCAACGGCTGGCACCTGCTGAGGGGGGACGCTTGGGGTTGGCGCATCGCCGTCTTGCTATTCTGGATCCGACGCGGGGGCAGCAACCCATGGTTACGCCGGATGGACGGTTTGCTATTCTGCTCAACGGCGAGATTTACAACTTCGAGTTTTTACGCAAGACCTTGGATTATCGGTTTCGTACGGATTGCGACACCGAGGTTGTTTTAGCGCTTTGCGCCGCGAACCCTGATCATCCCGAACGGTGGTTGTCGCGTTTGGAGGGTATTTTTGCACTAGCGATCTGGGATCGTAAATTGCAGCGATTATTGCTGGCGCGTGACCCGTTTGGGGTGAAGCCGCTGCACATGGCGCAAGACGAGGCAGGCGACTTCCTGTTTGCCTCTGAAGTCAAGTCGCTACTGGCGGCGGGGCTTTCGGCGCGTTTGAATCATGCGGCCTTACACGTTTTTATGAACATCCGGTATGTACCGGGCCACGAGACGCTGTTTTCCGGGGTTACGCGTTTTCCGCCCGGGCATTATGCCTGGGTCAACGGCCGCGATCGGGTTGATCCTGTGCCGTACTACACGTTACCCACGGCTGAGGCGGAGCATCGTGATCGGGGCGAAATCTGTGATTCGATCCGCAAGATCTATTATCGAGCGGTACGCGATCAGCTTCTGAGTGATGTGCCCGTTGGCATCAGTCTTTCGGGGGGGCTCGATTCGAGTATGAATGTGGCGGCGGCAGATGATGCATTGAAAAGCACACCTGATTTGCGGGCGGGTGACCATCGTTTACGTACGTTTACGATTGGGTTCAACGAGCCTACTGACGAGCTCGATGATGCCGCGATTGTCGCGCAGCGATACCAGACGATACATACGGCCGAGAGGCTTTCCCTGGATCCTCTGGGGCAGATGCGAGCGGTGATTCGTGCCGTGGAAGAGCCTAAGGTGAATATGATCCAGGGGTATGCCCTGGCAGCGCTGGCGAGCAAGGATGTGGTGCTTGTTACCGTCAATTATCGCTTGGGTGTTTTCGGTTATCTCGCGCATCCCGAGTTGATCGCGGAATCACCGAATTACTCTGCAGGCAATTACGGTATCCTCGATCAGATTCAGGCTTTGCGCTGGGT
>JBLRXB010000199.1:0-3426 GCA_047920915.1 Kiritimatiellia bacterium | reverse complement strand
GTCGGTAGAGGAAAACGTTGAGAAGGAGCAATGCCCCCACAACACCAAACTTTCTTCACCAACCGGCATAAAGCCGGTGGGATCGTGAATAACGGCAACGAATCGCAGATGCGCCCGTGGTTTGGTGCGGGTGAACTTGCCAATGGGCGGGTAAGCGGCATAGACTTCGGGATATGAAAAAGAAGCAAAGGCGCATTGGTCTGGTTCTGGGTGGTGGTGGTGCCCGGGGCTGGGCGCATATCGGAGTGATTCATGCCATCCGCGAGGCGGGGCTGGATGTTGCCTGTGTGGTGGGTACCAGCATGGGGGCATTGGTCGGGGCGGCGTTTGCGTCGGGGCGGCTAGACGATCTGCAGGCGGTGGCGCAAGATCTGGATTGGCGACAAGTGTTGGCGCTGATGTCGGACATTTCCCTGTCGCGTACCGGACTGATCGATGGCAAGCACATTGTTGATTTTGTCCAGGATCATGTGATGCCTGGTAATATTGAAGATCTCCCGCTGCCGTATGCGGCCATTGCGACGGATATCCGGACGGGTGACGAGGTTGTGTTGCGTCGCGGTAGTATTGCCGCTGCCGTGCGGGCGAGTATTGCCATTCCGGGGCTTTTTACACCGTTATGTTTGGAATCACGTGTTCTTGTGGATGGCGGTTTGGTCAACCCATTGCCGGTGAATGTGGCGCGGGAAATGGAGGTAGACTTCATTATTGCGGTTGATATAACCCGCTCCCCGCTGCCATCCCGGCAATCTGATCCGCGGACGCAATCTTCGCGGCGGGTGCAAATTCTGGAAGGCACGCAGCGCTTTCTCGAAAAATTACATCTAAACGTTCCGCAATTGGATGGCGATGCGCTGCCAGCAATCTTTCGACCGGAGAACGGGACGGATCAGCCGAGTTTGGTGGAGATCTATGGTAACATGATGCGGATCTTTCAACGGCAAATAACGATCATGCATTTGGCGTTGCATCCCCCCGATTTGCTTATCCAGCCTGATGTGCAGGATATCAGCACCATGGAGTTTCATCGGGCAACGGATGCCATACGTGCCGGGCATGAAGCCGCCACGCAGGCTTTGCGGCGCATCGATGATAAAGGGCGCGTCAGGCAGGAGACGCCAGAGGCAGGGTAAAGGTAAAGCGTGCACCTTGGTGGGGTCCTGGACTGGTGGCGTGGATGGTGCCGCCGTGGTTTTCGATGATGGAGCGCGCGATGGTAAGGCCGAGTCCCATGCCGCCCTTTCCGGTTTGATCGCGTGGGACCGTGGTAAAGAATTGGTCAAAGATACAGGTCAGGTCGGATGGTTCCATCCCGCTGCCCGTGTCTTCAATGCTGGTTTCTATCCATCCGGGCATGTGGCGAGCCGTAACGGAGATACATCCGGCTGCGGGGGTGTGGCGCAATGCGTTATCGATAATGTTGGCAATGGCTTGTTCCATGCGTTCCGGATGCAGGAGAACCGACAGATCGGCTTGCGCGAGGTTGCATTGGATTGCGGGGCGGGCATCAGGATAGAGACGCTGGACGATTTCCGCGATGTAGTCCTTGTAATTCACGGTCTGTTTGCTGCCGCGCAGTTCTTCTGTTTTGAGGCGCGAGAGTTCGCCGAGTCGGTCGATCATCGCCAGTAAACGGTCGGACGAGATCTGGATGTTACGTAGAAATCGTTCGCGGGTTTCCGGTGAATCGGATTCTTCGCGGATGATTTCGGTGGCGCCCTTGATGGCGGTTAAAGGCGTTTTGAGCTGATGGACGGCCGTATCGAGCATTTGGCTCTGGCGCGAGCTGAGGCTATTGATTTCAGCCGCCATTTGTTCAACGGCTTTGCCGAGCCGGGCAATTTCGTCACGTCCCCGGATCTTGCGGTTGAATCGGGTTTCGCCACGGGCAAAGGCCTGCACGGCAGCGGTGAGCGTGCGGAGACGATAGGTTAGCGTCCAGGCCAGTGCAATGGCGGTGGCAGCGGCAATGGCAGCAGCCAGCAACATGGCGATCCGGTAGTCGGAGATGATAGTCTTGATGGCGCGGGTGATATCGCGAGTATGGGCTTGTATGGCGGCAACGCCAATGATCTGCTCCTCGCTGTCGCGGATTGGCAAGGCAATGTGATAATAGTGCAGTTGCCGATCCTCGGTAAGTCGGGTACGGGCACCGTAGCGACCTTCTAGTGCGCGGCGGATATCGCGGTAGTCTCCGACGAATGCACCCGTCTCTGGTGGCTCCTGCGAATCATGTCGGATGATGCCGTCGGGCTGGACGATCATAAGGCGTGCCTGAAAACGCCGCTGGTAATCCTGCAGGCGCTGCTGGAATCGGGGATCAGGGCCGGACTCTTCGATTTGCCGGCGATAATCATCGCCGATGATGTGGGCGTAGTCGATTAGCTGTTCCTCGAACATCTTGCGGGTAAAGCCATCGAATACGCGGATTGTATAGTGGTTGAAATAGAGCACGGGCACGACCGACAGGACGATGCAAACAATGGCTATTTTCCAGCGGATGCTCATGTGGCGTCCGATCGGTTGCGACGGAGGCGGTAGCCCATGCCATAGCAGGATTCGATCGGATCTTCGTCCGGATGCACGGTTTGAATTTTGCGGCGGATGCGTTTGACGCAAGCATCGACGGTGCGGTCCGTGACGGGATATCCGTCCTCGTGCATGATGGTGATGAGTTCATCGCGCGAGAAAATGCGTTGGGAGTGGCGCACAAGAGCTGACATCAATTCGAATTCCTGACGGGTTAGATCGATGGTTGTCTTATGGATAGTAAAACTGCGATCAGCGGGGTTGATGGTGATCTCGCCCGCTTGCAGCAGCGGGGCGGCGTGTTGTGCGGCATTCGCCCGGCGCAGGACGGTTTTGACCCGTGCTACCAGTTCACGGGGCACGAAGGGTTTGCAGATGTAGTCAACGGCACCCATTTCGAGGCCGACGATACGGTCGATATCATCGGATTGGCAGGTGAGCATGATCACGGGGCAATCCGGCTGCAAACGCCGCATCTCGCTAAAAAGCGCCTTGCCGGATAATTTCGGCAGGTTCAAGTCGAGTACAGTTAATGCCGGTCGATTTTGTTGGAACCTATCCAGCGCGGCGCGTCCATCGGCGGCATGTGTTACCGAAAAGCCCTCTTTTTGGAGGCAATGCACGACAATTTCCGCGACTTGGGGGTCGTCTTCGACAACGAGTATGGGTGCTGCATCCATATCTGTCATTATGTCCATTTGTTTAGTGGTGGCAATTGTATAAATTCCACCATGTATCTCGTAGTTATTAAAAAGGGGGACTTGGATTACTTGTTTACGTCTGCAGGATGTGTTGTTTTTGTGTGTCTTGTGTGAAAATGGTGCTCTATTGTGCGTATCAGTAAGGATATCAAGTTTTTATGCGAACACACAGATAGTGAGATTCGTTAATCGTGAA
>JBLRXB010000198.1:0-3432 GCA_047920915.1 Kiritimatiellia bacterium | reverse complement strand
CTTGTACTTGATTGCCACAAGGCCGCGGCAAGCAGTCGCGGCGTTACATTCTTCTTACAATTGCCTGAAGGGATTCTGACCTGTGTGCCTTCGTTTTGGTGTTCGATAGGGGTGTCTGGAAGAGGCATCGGCGAACGCGAACGGAAGGAGGTGATCAAGCACAGGGAAAAGGATTGGCGAATTGTGGTAAATTGTATCATGGTAGTAGGAGGATGAAGATGAAAACGAATATATGGATGGGGACAGTAGCGGCGATGTTGCTGGCGGTGGTGCCGGTGCGGGCGAGTCTGGTGACGCTGAAGGTGGATATGACGAACCCGTTGCTGGAAGCGGGGGCGACGCGTACGGTGGTGCTGAAGGTGGCGCTGGCGGCTGCGGAGCGGCGTGCGGAGTCACAGCGTCCGCCGGTGAATATGGCGCTGGTCATCGATAAGTCGGGTTCGATGCAAGGCGAGCGGATACGCCAGGCGAAGCTTGCAGCCTTGGCGGCTGTGGACCGTCTGCGGGATGACGACATCATCTCGGTGGTGGCCTTTGACAATAACGTTACGGTTCTGGTGCCGGCTACCAAGGCTTCGAACCGGGATGCGATCCGTCGCGGAATCGAGCAGATTCAGGCTGGTGGCACGACGGCGTTGTTTGCGGGCACGAGCAAGGGGGCGGCGGAGGTGCGCAAGTTCCTGGAGCGGGAGCATGTGAACCGCGTGATCCTGTTGTCGGATGGGCAGGCCAACGTGGGACCGCGTTCGCCGGGGGCACTGGGCGAGCTGGGGGCCTCCTTGATGAAAGATGGCATTTCGGTGACCACCATTGGTCTGGGGTTGGGGTATAACGAGGATCTGATGGTGCGGCTGGCACGCGAGAGTGATGGTAATCATTCTTTTGTGGAACACCCCAATGATCTCGTGGCGATCTTCGACCGTGAGTTCGGGGAGGCGATGTCGGTGGTGGCGCAGGATGTGGAGATCCGGATCGATTGTGGTGCGGGGATTCGTCCGCTGCGCACATTGGGGCGTCCGTCGGAGATCTCGGGGCAGACGGTGATTACGCACTTGAACCAACTCTATGGCGGGCAGGAACGCCATTTGTTGCTGGAGGTCGAGGTTCCGGCGCATGCGGCGGATGCGGTTGTCGAATTAGCATCTGTGACGGCGACGTTCCGGGATCTGGGCTCGAACGAGCAGAGCGCCTTGCGCGAAGATGCGCAGGTGCAAGTGACGGCATCGCGCGAGGAGGCCGAGGCGAGTGTAAACCGTGCGGTGATGGGGGCCTTCGTGCTGCAGGAAGCTGCCGTAGCCAATGAGCAAGCGGTGCAATTGCGCGATGAGGGGCGTGTGGAAGAGGCGCGGCAGGTGCTTTCGGCCAACGTGGAGCGTCTGCGTCAAGTGGCGGCCGATGAAGCCATGCCTGCACCGGCACGTGCGCAGTTGGAAGCATTTGCCGACGATAATGTTGAGGATGCAGAAGCACTGGAAGACAGTTCCTCCTGGGGCGTTCGCCGGAAGAGTATGCGTGAATCGCAATACAACATAGAAACGCAGAGGTATCGGTGAATCGTAGACTGAGCGCAGTATTTCTGGTTGTGATCCTGGCGCCTGTGGCGCTGATGGTCTGGCTTGGACTGCGCTCGGTCCGTCTTGAACAAGAGCAGGTGCAGGCACGGCTGGCTTCAACGGCCATGCGCCTGCTCTCGCAGTATGATGCCGCGTTATCAGCCGTGACAGATGACATCGAACGCCAGGTGCTACCGTTGCTCGCAGAGCCATTTGATACATCCGATGCACAGCGGGCACTTGTGCGCGGCAGTCGGTTTGTGCGGCAACCCTTCCTGATTGATGCCGAGGGTAACTTGCAGATTCCGGATCCGCAGCGCGAGCGGCCTTTGGAGCGCGAACGCTATTTTCTGGAACGCACTGCGGGCTGGCGCCGGGCCGGGGATGTGTTTGTGCCCGAGGACCCCGGCAGTGGTGGCGGGGAGCGTGCGCGCAATGGCTGGTATACGTGGTTCTGGGAAGATGGGGTGCAGTTTGCCTTCTGGCAACGGTTGGAAGATGGCGCGATCCGGGGCGTCGAGCTGGATCGACATGCCTTGCTTGCTGCGGTGATCGCGGCCTTACCCCATGGTGAACCTGCCCGTGCAGCCCGTCGCTATTCAGAAGCAGACGAAATCGAATATATTGCCTTGCGCGATCCGCGCGGCGACATTTTGTATGCGTGGGGATCGTTTGTGCCGGAGAATGGCGCTACACCTTGGGCGGTCCGTGCGCTGGCCGGTCCCTTGGGTGCCTGGCAGCTTTCGTATTATGGACCCTCACTTGCAACGGGCGGGATTCCCCTTGCAGCACTGGGACTGCTGTTCTTGATTGGCGCGGTCGCGCTTCTGATGATTCTGGCGGTTGTCTTGCTGCTGCGTGAGCATGGTCGAGCGATCCGCGAGGCGCGTCAGCGGGTGTCGTTTGTCAATCAGGTTTCGCACGAATTAAAGACGCCGCTAACGAACATTCGCATGTACACGGAGCTGTTGGAGCAGCGCATTGCGGGGAAGGACGAGAAGGCGGAACAGTACACGGGTATCTTATTGTCGGAAAGTCGTCGATTGGGGCGGATGATCCACAATGTGCTTTCGTTCGGACAGCATGGCCGGGGAACCTTGCGCTTGCATAAATCGCCCGGGGTAGTGGATACGGTGGTGGCACAGGTTCTGGCGCATTTTGCGCCTGCGTTTGCGCACAGGCAGATGGAGGTACAGTTCGAAGCGGGGTGCAAAAGGGAGATCTCCTTTGATGCGGATGTGTTAGAGCAGATTCTGGGCAATTTGCTGGGTAATGCCGAAAAGTATGCGGGCGAGGGTGTGCAAGTTCGTGTGCGGACGTTCTGCGAGGCCGATCGGATCATGGTTGAGGTGGCAGATGATGGGCCGGGGATCCCGGATAAATATCGCGAGGAAATCTTCAAGCCGTTTTTCCGGCTGGATGCGCGGCTCGTGCAAAAAGCTAGCGGGGCGGGGATTGGCCTTTCGATTTCGCGGGAGTTGGCGCGCTTGCATGGTGGCGATCTGGTATTGGTGCCGACCAACAAGGGTGCCCGTTTCCGGGTGGTCTTGCGCGTATCTGGAGCCGCCTGCACCTCCCCCTGAAAACGAACGCAAGGGATTGAGTCTTGGCTGCCGCAGTTCTGCTTTGAAAATCCGCCCATTACCTGATTGAATGTTCCTGTCGCAAGGGTAAATCCAGTTAACTGTGGCGTAGATGATTATGTTTGGGAAAAAGAAATCATATATTGTCCCGGTGACAGAAACATAGTATTTTTGTAGTGGAGAAAGGGGGAACTTATGCAAATTGCCATCCCATTGCAGGCAATGACAACCACGGATAAACTGCAGGCAATCGAGGATATCTGGACCGACTTGGCTCGTAAGGCTGACGATGTGCC
>JBLRXB010000197.1:0-3449 GCA_047920915.1 Kiritimatiellia bacterium | reverse complement strand
AGCAGAGCGGTCAGTAGTGCAGCTTGATCGAAATCATTTCCGCTGCGCTCCAGCAATGTCATAGTTGCGCCTTTCAGGGCACCGTAATATGGGGTATAGGCAATCCGGTTCCTGACAAAATTGAATATCCGAACGGGGTCATATTGCAAGCCCCGTGCAAGCTCTTCAATTTCGGGTCCGGCATCTGGATCACCGAGTAGTCCCATCGTTCCCGCCAGAACCATTCCCTCCTGTTTTTCGATCAGTTCGGGTATGACATGGACATCCACGCGCTCCGCATTTCCGTGACGCCAGCCGGGCGCCGAGAGTTGGGCATGTGCCGCGCAACTCAAGATGGCTGTGACTAGATAAGCGCAGACTGATTTCCGTAATAATGTATTCATCCTGTATGCCCTTCTTATATGTCCATTACAAGGTGCGTTCGTGTTACCAAACCGAAATATCGTCACACGTCACCGAGCCGCCAATGCCGCTTCGAATGTGCAGAGCCCCCGGTTGATAAATTCCCGCATCCTTGAATCCCAGCCCTGAGAGTTTCAAGGCCCCGTCCACATACAAGCTCCACGTCTTGGCGGTGTAGTCCTGCTCGATCTTCAATTCCACCCAGCGGTTGAGCATATCGGCGGTGGCCGGAGCGGTTGTCCAGGTTCCGCCACCTGAACCATTCCCATCGAAGGCCTGCAGGCCCGTGCCTGCCTCGAAGCTGATCAGGCTGCTGGCGGATGCAGGGAGTTCATCCGGCACGGTGAACTGGGGGCCCAGAAACACGAAGAGTTCGGTGGTAAGCAGGGAGTTTGTTGATGCGAAGTGTTTGGTTGCGCTTGCTCCGGTTCCTTCCAGCGTGATGGCTTGACTGCCCCCGAAAGCCATCGAATCCTGAACAGCAACCACCCCGGTGCTCTCCCAGCCGTTCTGGCCGTTTAGCGGGCCAGTCAGATAATCCTCATCGGTCTCGAATCCGGCAACGTATGGGAGCAGGCTATTGTGCGTCCCCAGCGGATCGGTCCCATAAACATAGATTTCATCGTAATCTGAGACGCCATCACCGTCGGTATCCCAGTTATAGGGATCGGTGCCATACATGCGTTTCTCGCGGCCATCGGTGAGTCCGTCGCCATCGCTGTCGTGATGCGTCCATACGTCGTAAAACCGCCGCTGGTGGCTGGGGGCATCCTGATCAACCCATGTAAAGCTGTTGGTGCTCAGGTTCACATTGGTCGTCAGGACGATTTCCCAGTCCATGGCGATAAGGTCCGTACAGGCAAAAATATCAATGGTGTTGGTCGATAACCCGCTCTCCGGCCACGCAATGGTTAGCTCGATCGCGCCATTGGTCATGACATTCACCGCAACAAACTGGAAATTCGAGACTGCGCCGCCATCCCAGCCGGAACGCAGCATCATGGAGGTGTCCTCTTTCTCCGCTTGCCGAGCCGCTTCAATCGACTGTGCCCATACATACTGAACCACATCATCCTCACCCACGATCAAATCATAACGTACACTCACACGTGAGGGATCATATGCGGCAAGCAACCAATCCCGGTAGGCACGAGAGTAGGTGTCCAGAAGCGGGTAGCGTTCGCGGACATACCAGTCAGGGGAATAGCCGCGTTCGCGTGGAATCCGGGCAATCTCTTTACCCTCGATATTCTCGATAACGATTTCGCGACCGCGGCTGTCCGCATCCTCGTACAGCCAGATGGGAAATCTGCGGAGACCATCCGCCGTGGTGGTGCCCGCAAGGCCATCCAAGAAAGGTTGTGGGAACGCCTTGAAATCAAGAAGCGTTTGCTGCCCGCCGGATTGAAACAGAATGAAATCAGGATCGGGCGGGCTGATGATCAGATAATGCCGCTGCTGGTCCTGAAACATCAGGGCCAGTTCATCGAGACCGGTCAATTGGTCCGCGACAAGCTGGGCATGATGCTCGTGGTTGTAAAGATCCGTAATCTTTTCCTCGGAGAGATCCAAGGCATTGGCCGATACGGCACTCATGATGAGCAGGCAGGCCGCGAGCTGACAACAATCAACCATTCGTATTAGACGCATAATCCATTCTCCATGCAATGTGCTGTTTGTTTGACCAGGTCTTACGAAAAAGAAGAGGCGCGGACACCTGCCACGCTCCTTGGAGGGACTGGCATCCCTGTTGCAGAACATGAACAGGAGCCGCGCCCAATCGGGCGCGTTCCCGCCAGTTCGTTCTGCAAAAAATGAAAATTGCCAGTTTCCCAAGGAACGAATCTTGCGATTACGCAAAATCTATATAGATGTCTCGTCTCTCTTCGTTCGAGTTCCTTTCAAAATCACTTTCAGTCTCCGGAGGCCATCTCCACCGACTGAGAAGACTTTTACCACCCATGCAGTGGAATCACAACCCTTTTTTCGCGCAAGTGCGAATCTTAATAATCTGCGGTGAGCACTGTGCCAACGCTGCCGTTGAAGTCACTTGCCTTCGCTTGGCTGGTCCGCCGACAGAATCAGTATGTTGCTCTCGCCATTGCTTTGTGCGCTGTTCGCTATCGCGATGCATTTAATAGGCGCAACATTCCATTCTCGGTCGTGAGGATAGGAGCCTCCAGTCTGTTTAGCTGCTGGTGCTGGAACCGGGGCCGGGTGCGATAGGCTCGCCTGCGTTTGCGAGGGCGGTTGACTTGACTGCGTGTTTGTCTTCTCATTGTTCATGGCGTTGATCCTCCGAAGATGCCGAGAGTCTTGGCGACTTCAAGCAAATAGCCCGTCATTCCGCAACCAAAGGCACAGAATAGAAGGTTTATAGCGTGTTGAAGATGGCATGACTTCGACTGGTTGTTAATTGTCCATTGTTTTTCTGCCTCCCACAGGCTGACGATGAGGGTTTTAATCAGTTGTCTGCGGCGAGATTCAGGAGCACCGAGGTCTTGATAGCAGGAAATAACATCCCCTGTGGCTGGCGGTATGAGATTTTTGCGTGTTCTAAGGGTGAGCAAACAGGAGAAAGCCGATGCGGCAAGCAGCAAGACGGTCGCAGAATAGGCTAGTTGCACGAGTAAGGTTGGCAAGTCCATCGAGGACGGAGAAGGTTGCTTGTTCTGGACAGCCCACAGTCCGCCTGCAAGCGTCAGAATCAGGCCGATGAATCCCGCGAGAGTAGATGCTTTGCCGTCCAAGGCGTGGAAATTGTCCACGCTACGCTGGTACGCGCCCAGGGCGTATTCGAGAATCGTTTCGGTATTCTCAAGGTCTGCGGCGTCACGCTGTCCGTTCACCATTTTCGCTGATACCTTCACAATGGGATCTCCGATGGTTGCCTTTTTGCCGTCGTTTGGCGTTCGGCGTTCAAGGCGAGCAAATTTTCAAGAATCTGCTCATCGGTCATGTCCGCCCCCCAGCCATAGGCGGTGCAGACGGCGGCATCAAGGGCGCGGTGGGCCAGATCAAGCCAGGTCGGGCGGTCATTGTAAAGC
>JBLRXB010000196.1:0-3540 GCA_047920915.1 Kiritimatiellia bacterium | reverse complement strand
TGTCTGTCTTTTGACGCCTGTTATATTTACGCAAGTCACTTGCGGGAGAATCACGATCATGTATAGGATGTTTATGAAAATACGGTATTTTACGTTGTTGTGTCTTGTTCTATGTTGCGCGATACATCTGTGGGCGGATGCGCCGGCAAATGGAATGCCGGAAGGCCCGACCTATGGATGGGTTACTGAAAAGCGCTATGCGAATTTGCGTGCGCATCCGCGCTTGTTTGTCTCGCAGGAGCAATTGCAGCGCGCAGTAGCAGGGCGCGGAGCAGAATTTGCCGCACTGTACGAAACCGTGGCTGCAAGTGCTGCCGAAGCTCTCGCGGATGGAGAAGATGTGTTGGCGGGCCAGACCGTATGGAGACGTGCGATTCTCATACAGAATCGCGTCATGTCCCTAGTCGTGCAATGGCATCGCACGGGCGATCGTCGCTATCTGGATGCGGTGTTACGAGACACCGAAATTGTCAGTGCGTGGGCCAGTAAGCGAGCAATTGGATTACCCGAGGGACAGTTCGCTACGGTTATTGCCATTGTGTATGATCTGCTCTATGACGATCTTTCCCCAGAGCAACGCGAACGGCTGGTTGAGCTTGCACGCGAGAACTTCTTATTGCCTTTTTTGCGTTGGACGGCCCCGCGCGATGAAGAAGAGCGTATTCCAGGCGAGCGACGCAGTTGGTGGCAGGATAACGTTTCCAACTGGAATCCGGTCAGCAGTAGCGGGAATGGCGTACTCGCTTTGGCGATGTATGAGCAGATTCCGGAAGCGCAGACCGTAATCGATCGCGTAAATTCGACCTATCAGGTGATTCTGGAATATGTCGCGGAAACCGCAGGCGGTTGGGTCGAGGGCTTGGGCTACTGGAATTGGTCCATGCAGTATATGGCGCAGTTTTTCATGAGTTATGAACGCACGACAGGAAATAAGCATGAAGGATTTCGCTCGGAGGGTTTTCGCAAGGCACTGACTTTTGGTACGTATTTTGTCCCACATGGGGAAGCCTGTGGCTTTGGCAACAATCAACATGGAAACTTTAGTTCCCATCTTGCGGCAGCCTTGGAGCACCTCGAAGACCGAGAAGGGTTTTTGCGCGTCATGGAGCATTTTGTTGCGCAAGATCAGGCGGGGCGCAATCGTGCAGAGCGCGTCGCCGCGCAGGCAGGCGAACCTGCTGGTTGGCAGCGCGGGGGCGGTCCGTTCGAGTTGCTTCTGATGCCCGATGTTCCTGACACGATGCCAGAGCCACGAAAAAACAAGATTCACACGTTTCCAAATCAAGGGTGGAGTATGCTGGCGGACCAATGGCCCAATCCAAATGTATATGCCGCTGTGCGCGGTGGTCAACTGGGCGGGCATCATACCCATCAGGATCTGCTTTCCTGGCATGGTGTCGTTGGAATCGAACGAATGATTATCAACATTACGGGTTCGGACTATTATAATACGGCCTGGGCAGGGCGTGCGCATGAAATCTATGAGAAAGGCAGTGCCTCCAAGAATACTCTTTTTATTGGTGGGCTGAGTGCCTATAGCGGAAGCCGGGGGGGGCGGATGGCGGAAGCGCATGCCACACATTTCCAACTTTCGACCGGGCCGGTGTTGCGGCTGGATGCCACACGGGCGTTCTGGTTGACGCGAGCTGAGCCAACGCTGGTGTGTCGTGTGTTTCATGTTGTTGAAAACAAAGGGTTGCTCGTGCTGGATCGTGTCATTGCAAGAGGCGCGCAGCCTGTAGAGGCGCGGGCCTTTACCGTGAAAGATGCGGTATTCGGGGAGCGCGATGTGCTGCTCACGGGAGCATTCGAGACTGCACGCATGACATTTGCGTCTGATGTTCCCGCTGTGTTGCGGCGTGCCACAGGTGTGCTTACGGATGGGCATCGTGAGCCCCCCACAATGATTCGCTGGCAAACGCTGGGCCAAGCAAGCGCGGTTACCTTCGCGACTTTGCTGACCCGTGGCCCGGAACCGGTGGTGCTGGAGCTTGAAACCAGTACAGATGCTGTGATAGTAGAGATTGCATCGGGTGATTGGTCGCAACGAATTCCGTTTACCGGTACACTCCAGAAGGTGGCGCCAGTGGAATGAGTTGCTTACAGGGCAGGGGGACGAATGCAATATGATGTTTTGGTAGCTGGTGGTGGGCCGGCGGGGATGTCGGCTGCGATGCAGAGTGCTGCGGCAGGGGCCAAGACGTTGCTGCTGGAGCGTAGTAGTATGCTCGGAGGCACGACCAATGCAGCCGGGGTAAATTTTCCCGGGATATTTCATGCCTGGGGTCGCCAGATCATTGATGGGTATGGGTGGAAGCTGGTCGCGCAATGTGTTGCGGAGAGTGGGGGTACGCTGCCGGATTTCAGCATGCCCCCCGCGGCAAATAAGCATTGGATGCATCAGGTTCGGGTAGACCGGGCGCTATACACGATGCTGTGCGATGAACATGTGACACGGACGGGCGCCGAGGTGCTGTTTCATGCGATGCCCGCCAAGGTCAGCGCGCAGTCAGATGGCTGGTTGGTCACGATTTGCGGCAAGAGTGGGCTGCAAGATGTGGCGGCTCACTGTCTGGTGGATTGCACCGGCGACGCCAATCTCGTGGCGTTGGCGGGTGGTGCGCTTCTCGATGAGGGGCCCGACAAGCAGCCGGGGACGTATGTCTGTACTGCGACTGGGTATGACCTCGCCCGTTTGGATATGGATGCAATCGAGGCGGCATTTCGCGCGGCGCTTGCAAGCGGCGAGGTTACGGCGCATGATGCGGGCTGGGATGTACATACGCCAGTGGTGCAGCGATGGTTGCGGGCACACGGTGAAAATGTGAATCACATCCCGGGGATTGATGGGCGCGACAGTTGGGGGCGCACACAAATGGAACTTGCAGGGCGCAAATCGATTCTGCGCATGTACCGGTTCCTGCGTCGGCAACCGGGGTTGGAAAACCTGCAGATTGCATTTCTTGCGCCGCAATGTGGTGTGCGGGAGACGGTACGTGTTGTGGGGGATGCCATGATCACGGCTGCGGATTACACCTCGGGCCGCGTGTGGCCCGACGCGCTTTGTCATTCTTTTTATCCGATAGATTTGCACACAGCGGATGGCAGCGGCCTGAAGAAGATCCACTTGGCAGCGGAGATTGTACCGACTGTCCCACGGGGCGCGCTGTTGCCGAAAGGACTCACGCGCATCGCGGTTGGTGGGCGTTGTGTTTCGAGCGACCGGGATGCGAATTCCGCGTTGCGGGTACAAGGGTCGGCCATGGCCATGGGGCAGGCTGCCGGGGCCATGGCTGCCTTGTCAGCCAAGCAGGGGGTTGATATGCGGGCGTTGGATCTGGAGGACATACGGGGACTGTTACGTGTGCATGGTGCCATCGTGCCGGCAGTCTGATCCGATTGGTTGTTGTTGCGATTTGATTCGACGGAATGGAGCATCATACCGCGCGTGTGTTTCCGGTTCTGTGTTGCTGGCATGATGATGGCGATAAGGAAGTGGGGATTATGGTGCAGAGACCGAATGTTGTGGTATTTTGTGTG
>JBLRXB010000195.1:0-3631 GCA_047920915.1 Kiritimatiellia bacterium | reverse complement strand
GGTAACATTTAGCCACCGGCCCAATTCGGGTTTCTAATATCTGTAGCCGTATAAGCGCACACCCAGCGTGCACGTATCATTACCGACAGCACGAAAGCCTTCTCTAACAGGGATTTCATGTAGGGAAGTGGGGGCATTCCGGTAGGTACCGTCCGAAAAAATCTCAACGCGAGATTTTTCATTTCCGACACCCCGCTGATGGACCGGTTCTGTTGTGTAATATCCCATGGGAAAAACCTACGCCAGAAGCACCACAAACCGCAAGCGGGAAATCGGCGCATGCACCAGAAAAGACAGACAAAACAAAGAAGGCTCCTCAGCAGAATCTGTGGGTAGTTAATTGTATTAGCGATAGCAGGAATGGCAATGGGGCAAGTCGAAACAGATGAAATTTAGGGAAAAGAGTGCTGAATATATTTGGTAACGGAATATTTTGGTTAAGCGGGGCTGCCCCGTATAGCCTTCGGTGAAGTGGGGTCGGGTAAGGGTATCCGAGTAAGGGTTGCGTTTAAGCGGGTCGTTTAAGAGTGCGTTTACGTGTTTAATGCTAACACTTACTCGCTTTCTTACTCGCCACTCTTACTCGGATACCCTTACCCGCATGTCCGCCGTAGCCTTGGCGAAGGAGGAACCCGCTTCCAACGAGTCAGGTTGTTTACAGTTCAGGCTTCGAAACAGATACGAATCGACCCACAGATTCTGCGGAAGAGCCCAAAGTTTATTGGAGCAAACGGGGTCGATATGAAGGCCCCGGAAGAAGAGGTGGTTGATTATACGCTGGGCTTGGCGGCTGGCGAAATAGAAGGTGCTGACTATGCTGCCTGGCTAAGTCGGTCTTGCAAAGAATAGGGCATTGATGTCTGCTAAAGCCAAAAAAATTGCGTTTTTACATCGCTACGGGCTTGGCGGTTGGCTCTGTTGCGGGGGGCATGCGGTGCCTTTGCTCGCGGAGAAGCTATCCCAATCTGCGGAAGTACACTTCTTTGGGCCCAGGTCTACAGATCCCGTGCCATCTGACGTGGAACGCCTTGTGGTTAACCACTTGTTGCCGTGGCAATTTGATCGAGCCAACCCCAAAGACAAATGGTCCAAAGCACTCCAGTTTTATTTTGCATTGCCTGGTATTGGCCGACAGTGTCGCAAGCTGGGGATTGATTTTATCTACTGGGAAGAGACCTTGCCGCTGGGAGCACTGATCCTTCAAATGTTCTTTGGACGACGTTTTTCAATCATGGTCATGGATTTCTTTGTGCGGATTTATACCGAGAAACGTCCCTGGCTGCATTGGGTTCGCAATCTTATTGAAGCGATTGATTGTTGGAGTTGGAAACGGTTACCGCTCCTGTTTGTGCACGTTGAGGCCGCGAAGCAGTTTCTTGCAGATCGTGGTGTCGATGCAGAAAAGGTTCAGGTGGTTCCCAACCCCTGTAATCATACGATTTTTCATCCTGTTGATCAGGATGTGCGGGAGCGGACGCGACGTGCGCTGGGCTTTTCAGATAATGATATTGTGCTCACACATCACGGAATCTTGCATCCGAACAAGGGCAACGATTGGATATTGCGTTGTATGGCTAACCTTTGTTCTGATTTACCGAACCTCAAGTTTCTGTTGATCGGTGATGGTACGGAACGCAGGAATTTGGAAATGTTGGCAGAGGAACTTGGTCTTGCGGATCAAGTTGTTTTCACAGGATGGTTGCCATCCGAACAGGCATTGAATGCTGCGCTGGCCTCGATGGATATTGGCCTCGTCATGCGGATAGGTCAGGATACGGACCATTTTCATATGACCGATACGCTGAATCATGAGATGGCTTGCGGTAAACCTATATTGGCGGTGCACTTGCGCGGTATCGCCGAGTTTCTGCAAGACGGTGTGAATGGCTATCTTTTCCCCGTGGAGAATCCAGAACTGTTTTGTGGGCGACTGCGGCAATTGGCCTCCGATGCCGGGCAGCGTTTGGCCTTGGGTGCCGCCGCATTGGAAACCAGCCGCAGCGTGAGTGCCGTCGATATATGCGCACAGCGAATGGCGGAATCTATCCTTGCCGCCGCAGGCGTAAATTATGTGGCACCGTCGAGGCAGTAGATGTTGCTGGCGTGCATGATTGGGTAGCGGGTGCTTATTCAGGCTGCCTGGGGCAGGTGAATGACGTCGCGTCGTAGATCCCGCATCGTGCACAAGTCACCAGTTTCCGTTTTGCGCAATGGTCTGGCCCCGGTTTTGCGTTTGACGCCGAATTGAGCGCGGTTGCGAACAAATACATCTTCCACGAAAGCCTTCGAGCCGAGTGCCACGCCATCCGAGAAATAGCGCACACGGCATTGCAGAGCATCTGCCAATGAGAGTTTCCCTTCGCCCGCTAGAACGGCTTGCACCTGTTCGCGCGAAAATCCGGCTTTGCGCTCGCGCTGTTCGCCGCGACAGTAAAGCTGCTGCCGGTAAAGACTGCCAATGGTGTTCCAGTTTGATTCTTTTGTACCGTAATTGGCAAAAATGCGGGCAATACATGCCCGGGCTTCTTTGCCGCCACCGCAGGCTTCGCCATAGCCGCAGTATCGATAGTCTCTCGGGTCGCGCACAATGCCTGCGCGTAAAGCATTCAAGTCAATGTAGGCAGCAATCGTTAAAAGGGCATTGTCGCTTTGTCCCTTGCGTGCACGGGTGGCTTCGAGCAGAACGCTTTTAAAGCGCTCTTCCCAAAGTGTACCCTTGCGATTATGGCGTTTGTTATGCCACTGGGTATAGCGCTGCTTGAGGGTTTTTACAAATTCGCTCAAGTCATACATACGGCAAATGTAGCGATTACGGATAGCTTCGGCATTTTCTGCTTCGCCGGCATCGCGTGCGGCTTTGATCCATTCGGCAATGCGGCTGACCTGGTCAGGAGGGTAGAGGAATTGCAGGCGCTGGAGTAGTTCCTTGTCGCTTAGTTGCTTGGGCTCAGGCACTTCCAATAAAATGTGAAAGTGGTTGTCTAAAATAGCGTAGGTTAGGACTCGTACGCCCGAGAAGCCCTCTACTTGGCGCATGAGCTTGCGAAATTTCTCCTTCTCCTGGCTCCCGAGCACCATCTGGCGATCCACCACGCGGCTCATGATGTGATAACAAGCCCGTTTCCCGGATTCCTTCAACCGCGCCACCCGCATACCAACACCTCACAATGCTCATTCAGCGATACTGTCAACACCGCCAATGCTGGCAAATACCACAACCCTCGTCAACCAAATAAAAGGCCTGTCCCTAATATAAGGGTAGGGTGGGGTTGGCGTGGAGTGGCTCTGGGTGAGCAAGGGATGGATCAGTGATTTCTGCGTCCAGGGAATATAAGCCTATGTGCAAGCCAAGTGGCAGGAGCGATTGACATCATAAATTAATCGCTGTAATTTATACATCATGAAAAGGACGCAAATACAATTACCGGATCATTTATATCTGGAGGCACATCATCTGGCGGAGCGCCAGGAAATATCCATGGCGGAGTTAGTCCGGCGAGGACTGGAGTATATGCTTGCGGTCGCACCGGGGTCAAAAGTTGCCGGGGCGTGGGAATTGCCGCCTGTTCATGACCTGCAGGCGGATGATCCCTTTGTGCAGGAAGACTGGCGAAGCGCCTTGCATATGCGG
>JBLRXB010000194.1:0-3636 GCA_047920915.1 Kiritimatiellia bacterium | reverse complement strand
AATGTAAACCACTACATGTTGTGGTTTTCTCTTCCCGTCACCACAACATTGACTTCCTTTTCCGGACGACAATAGCGGGCGACCAGCCTGAACGCTGAACCCATGAACACGTTCAGCGAAGCTGGCTAGATTTAGATGCGTTTGCCCTGAGTTGCTCTTGTTTTCCGGGAAAGCATCCGATAAAGTGCGTAATCGTGCAGGACGATCCCGTTAAACAAAATCCAAAGCAAGTTATACAATATGTGGCCAAACAGCTTACCCGTAGCGAACGTAGAGCATACCACCGATATCACCGCTGGATATATGACATGTCCTTGAAACAAAAGTACACGGCTATTGTTATGGGAGCAATCGGTTGCCTATTGATTTGGCTGGCGACCCCCTACAATAACTTTTTTCTCAACAATTCGTTTATCTCGGATACCTATATTCCTGAAGTGACCGTGGTCTTCTTGCTATTGGTGGTCCTCGGCCTGAATCCCATCCTGCACAAGGTCTGCCCGAAGTACGTTTTACACCGCAGCCAGATTGCCCTGATCTTTGCCATGCTTCTCATGGGCGCTGTCGTGCCAAGCCAGGGGCTGCTGCGCATGCTTCCCTGGTCGCTGGCACGTACGACTCAAGATATCAACCAGACGCCAAGACTTGCTAACGCCATCGAATCTGCCGGGATTCCGCAGGCACTGTTTCCGGAAAAGATCGGTGTTTATCTCGATACCCCTGTAAGCAAGCAGTTTCTCGATGAGCTGGAGGCGGACGCAACCATCCCCTGGCAGGCCTGGCTGCGTCTGGTGCCGGTCTGGGGGTTCTTCGTATTGGCCTGCTGGCTCCTGATGATTGGCGTCGGCTTGATCCTGCTCCCGGAATGGAAGGAAAAAGAACGTCTGCCGTTCCCGCTACTCAATGTATTTCGCAGCATTTTCCCCAATCCCCAGACCGGTACACTTATCCCTCCCCTTTTTCGCAATCGGCTCTTCTGGACGGGGGCAGGGATTGTTATGGTGATTTACGCACTGATCGGACTCCATCACCACACGCATGGAAATGTCCCCGGATTCCCCATCGGCTGGCAACTATCTGGCCACTTCGCGGATCCACCCTGGCTGTATCTGCCGAACTACCTCAAAAACGTCCCGAAACTCTTCTTTGTCCTCATCGGAATCGCATACTTCATGCCCAATCGAACAGGATTCTCGATCTGGTTCACCACCATCGCCTACGGGCTCTACATCATGATCGGCAGATCCTATATCCCGGGCTATTACGGCGGCATCATTACCGATCACCGCAATGGTGCCATGATCGCGGTATTCCTGATGGTCTTGTACCTCAGCCGCTGGCACTGGTGGCATGTGAGCAAGCTCCTGTTCCGACGCACGACCTCGGATCCGGACCGCTTGCTGAAGGTGGCTGGCTGGATGCTCGTCGCCGGTGCCTGCGGCATGTATGCCTGGCTGCGCTGGACCGGCGTACCGCATACGTGGGCCGGTATCTTTGTTCTTCTCGGTTTTATGGTGAGCGTCGTAATTTCGCGAATTGTGGCCGAATCGGGGATGCCCTTCGTGCGAATCGTCGGCCTGGAACCGGCTTTCTTCATGGCCATGGTGCCGGCGGGATGGCTGACCGGGGCTGCGATCTACATGAGTGGATTCATCAACATGCTCTTCCAGCTTGGATCACGCATCAGTGCCGCTGTTATGGTTTCGCACGCGGCCAGCGTGGATGAAGAGGCAACTCCGCGCAGCCAGATTGAAATCGGTTACATGATGATTGCGATCCTCATGATCGGGTTCGTGGTCGGCGGGGTCATTCACTTGCATATGGGCTACACGCAAGGTGCCACGATCGACGGGGCCTACACACCGCTCAACACATGGGGCACAAACGTAATGAGGGGAGCACAACACCAGTTACTGCGCTGGTCAGATGGTTCCTGGATCCCGCCCAGCCGCCGCCTCGGAGGAGTTGTCTCGGGCATACTTCTAGCGGGGGGACTCTTCGTCGCCTGCATGATGATGCCCAAATGGCCGCTTCATCCAATCGGGATGCTTCTGGTTGGACATTACTACGGCAATCTCGCCTGGGCCAGCCTCATGCTGGGATGGACCTCGAAGGTCCTGATCATCAAATACGGCGGAGCAAAGGCCTTCCGTAGTGCCCAGCCCCTGTTTCTCGGACTCATCCTCGGCGAAATCTTCTCGGCCGTCATCTGGACGCTGGTTCCGATCATCTTGATCCTGCTAGGGGTCGAACCCGGCCAGGTCGGACGAATCATGATCCTGCCAACATAGTCTGTAGCTTCGAAGTAGGAGCTAGAACAGCTAGGATAATTCTTGCCGGTTGGGCGGTATTACGCAAGGATACCGGGCAAGTCGTTTTATATCATACAGGAACACGCATGCGGAAGATTAAGAAATTCCCGATTGGTGGAACCCACCTGCCGGAAAACAAGGATCTGACGACGGACCGGGCCATTCAGGTTGCCCTGCCCTCGGATCATGTCATGATTCCGCTGCGGCAACACCTCGGCATCCCCTGTAAAGCAAAGGTTGCTGTCGGTGATACCGTCGAACCCGGCCAGCTCATTGGCAACAATACCGAAGGCCTATCAGCCCGAATCCACGCAAGCGTCAAGGGTACCGTCACCGCAATCGAGGATCGCACAATGATCGATGGGGTTCCGGTTGCCTGCATCTGCATGAAGCTGGATGCCGATCGCGATGATCTCGAAAATGCCACCAGGGCCCTGCTGGCATACGAAGTGGGGGCTGCCTCGCAAGACATTCCCGACGCAGAAACGGTCATCGATCGTGTCGAAGCCGCCGGCATCGTCGGGATGGGCGGGGCCGCCTTCCCCACGCACATCAAACTCAAGGGTCGCTCTGATATGCCGATCGACACGGTCATCATCAACGGGGCCGAATGCGAACCCTACATCACAACCGATGACCGGCTCATGCAGGAGCAAACCGCCGCCATCTTTCGCGGACTCGAAATCATTCGCCAGACCGTCGGGGCGCAGAAGGGCTATGTTGCCTGTGAAATCAACAAGCCCGCAGCCATCGAAAAGCTGCAACAAGAAGCCAAAAACTGGGAGCACCTCGAAGCCGTACGCCTCGATACCCGCTACCCGCATGGTGCCGAAAAGCACCTGATCAAGGCCGTCTTGAACCGCGAAGTCCCGATCCGGCAACTTCCCATGGCCGTGGGGGCACTCGTCAACAATGTCCAGACCACCGTCGCCATCGCCGCCGCTGTCGATCGCGAGAAGCCGCTGATCTCTCGCGTCCTGACGGTCAGCGGCAATGCCATCCGCAATCCCGGCAACTTCCTGACCCCCATCGGCACCCCCATCCGCGACCTGCTGGAAGTCGCCGGCGGACTGACGGATCCCGATGGTATTATCGTAATCGGCGGCCCCATGACCGGCACCGCAACCAAAGACCTTGATCTCCCGATCACCAAAAGCACATCGGGTATCGTCGCCTTGCTGCCCGGCGAATATGCTGACCGCAGCAACGAGGTCTGCATCCGTTGTGCACGCTGTGTCTCGGTTTGCCCGATGTATCTACAACCCAATCGCATCACGGCCTTTGTGAACAACCATATGCTCCCCGAAGCCATGGAATTCGGCCT
>JBLRXB010000193.1:0-3686 GCA_047920915.1 Kiritimatiellia bacterium | reverse complement strand
GATGATGCGCGTTCAACGCGCCGGTCGAGACGGATCTCGCCCCTCCATAAAAAAGTTACACCCCGCATCATCCGAGCGTACCCGGAGCCGGGGCTAAATCAGGACGGCGCGATTCCATGAATTGCGCAACCTTTTGCGGATCACCCGGGTGGCCTGCCTCAACCATCAGTTCCCGCATCCGTTTTTCCAACGCCGCGGCCAATTCGGCACATGCAGGCACTTCCACCAGATTCTCAAGCTGATAGGGATCTCTCTCGTTGTCATACAAGAGCCAGGGACCGTACCCGTGCAAATGAACATAGGTGTAACGCCTGGTGCGCACACCATGCCAAGGCGTGATGGCATTATCCACATACGGACCACCACTCTCCCCCCCGGCCATTTTTGTAATCAGCACCGCATCCTGCGCATCAGATGCCAGCCCCCTCGCAGCGTCTGCCAAATCCTTGCCGTCAACAGCGGGACACGGCACACCGGCGAGCGAAAGGAGCGTCGGCATAATGTCTACCGGAGCCAGCAAGGCGTCTGACCGGCTACCGGCAGGGACAACACCAGGATATTCCATGATGAACGGAACCCGAATGGACTCCTCAAATGGCGTCTGCTTGAGAGACATCCGATGCGAACCCAGCATGTCACCATGATCCGAACTGAATACAAGCATGGTATTCTCTGACAGCCCCTGTGCGCGTAATGCCGACCGCAGGCGACCGATACAATCGTCCAAGGCAACGGTATGCGCATAGTAACCATGAATCTTGTCCTGCACGAGCCGCGCATCATCCTCAAGTATGGCACGGCGTGTATGACGGCGCTCGCGCACATCATCACTTGGATTGTCCCGTGCAAGCAAACCGTCAACGACAGCCCGTTCATCTACGTTTTTGCGCAGCGCTATGGTCTCCAGTGGAACCCGATCCTTATACGTTTGCGGAACGTTATTATAGGGCCCATGCGGCGGTCCCCAGGACAGGAACAAACAGAAGGGGGTTTCCCGATTACGGGCAATATAATCGATTGCCAGATCCGTCTGGACCACGGCATCGTAGCCCGTGAAACGCACCGGTTCCGGCGTATCGGTGCAATAAAAGTGATCCCGATATTGATGCGTGCAATTGTTTACGGCCCAGTCGTCGAACCCCATGCGACGCTCTGGCGGAACAAAGGGATCCCGATGCCACTCCAGATGCCATTTGCCAATGTAACCGGTTTTGTAGCCTGCCGTTTTGCAGGCGGAGGCGACGGTGGGTAGATCACCACGCATGCCGACATCATTGGATACGGTGCCATTGGCCATCGGGTGGCGGCCAGTCAGTAACATGGCGCGATAGGGCGAACAAACCGGACAGGTACTAATGGCCTGATCAAACGTCATCCCAGCGGATGCCATGGCAGCAAGATTCGGCGTTGGCACGCTCGTGTTCCCATAGCAACCGAGCGCATGCGCCCGCATCTGGTCGGCAAAGACAAAGATAATATTCGGCGATTTCGCCGGCTTATCTGTCGCGTTTGCATGACCACTCATGATCGCGCCTGCCCTCTACATGCGGCATCCGGAATGCTGGCTTTCTTTGTCATGGTGCCGCTTCAATCACCGGTACGGTTTCCCCGGCCTGAGCCATTTCCGCCTTGAGCTTCTCAGCCAGATCGGCCCTGACATCGGCTAGTGCCGGATCGGACACCAGGTTGTTGCGCTCGTGTGGATCGTTTTCCAGATCGTACAGGAAGGCTTCCTGATAGACAATCTCACCGGCATGTCCCTGCTCTATCCAATCCCAGCCAACACCGGGCAAGGTAATGGCATATTTCCATTTCTTGGTACGAATGGTGCGTCCGGTGTGGCTCTCGCTGATTTGCGCGAACACCGCGTCGCGCTCCAGCGTGTTGCCGACCGCATCTTGCAGGTCAACCCCCTGCCAGTCTGCCGGCACCGCGCCGCCTGCCACAGAGAGAATCGTTCGCGGAAGGTCGATCAGGCTGGCTAGGTTCGGATTAACTTCGCCCGTATCGAACCCGGGACCATGAAATATCATCGGAACACGTAGACTGGCATCATGACAGGAGCGTTTGTATTCGCCATTGCGCGTCTTGAAATGACTGCCGTGATCACTGGTGTAGATGACGACCGTATTCTCATCCATCCCGAGATCCTGCAATTTCTGGCGCACTCTGCCCACCGCATTGTCCAGCGCATGACAGCACCCAAGGTAATCAGGGTATTCTTCTACCCAGTTGCCCTTCTGGCCCGCGAGATCACCGGGGATTTCGTAATTGGCCCACCGTTCCTTGGACCCTTTCGGACCCTCATAGCAGCTATGATCATTTTGATGATGCGGCTCGATATAGGAGACGAACAGGAAAAACGGTTCATCCTTCGTTTGCTGATCAAGGTATTCCTCAACCCAATCCGTCTGGGCATCCACCCGGTAGCGGTTCACTTTGAAAAAACGCGCATTTCCCGCATTGTCGAACATGTGGCCATCGTAGGCATGCGAGGTATATTCGAGCGTATCCGCTGCCAGCCAGTAATCATAACCGCCGCGGAATTCCTCCGGAATGGGTAGAATGCGATAGTTGGGCGCAATACCTTCGTCAAACCGGTTCGGACCCGAAGCAAGGTGCCATTTGCCAATGTAACCGGTCTTGTAACCGGCCGCTTTCATGCGCCGCGCCAGGGTATCCGCATTCAGCGGCAGATGGCGATCATTCACCTCGCAGCCAATTTGCGTCGGATATTTGCCCGTCTGCAAGGTCCCGCGCACCGGACCACAGACCGGTTGACAAGTAAAGGCTTGTTCGAAGCGCACACCCTCCGCCGCCATCTTGTCCAGATTCGGCGAGATGGGCAGTTTCTGCCCATAACAACTCAGCGTATCCCAGCGCTGCTGGTCAGATAAAATACAGATTATATTCGGCTTCATCGTTCCTCCTGTTTGAATTTTCCGAACCACTATAGCCCGCTTCGACATAATGGCACAATAACAACATCGCGCCATCTTCATTACACGTTCCAGCATTTTTTTGCATACACCGCAACACAAATAAGGGGACAGACAATCTGCACATTGCATACACCGCGATAAAAACCCAGACATGAAAAAGGGACATTGTCTACTCTGCCGACAACTTCATCATTAAATCGGAAGCACAAATAAGGGGACAGGCAATCTGAGAAAGATTTTTTTGGAAATTCTTGCTGCTCATTTCTTCTTGTATATGTAGGGATCATTGGGGGCCCTGATAAACAGGAGATATTGACATGCGTGTTGCTCGTATTATTGGAGACGGAGAATCATTTTACCACATATTGAGCCGGATCGTGGACCGGCGACTTATTCTCGATGACACGGAAAAGGAGCGTTTCCGCCGTCTCATGCGTGCCGTAGAGGCATTTTCGGGATGCCAGGTGCTGACATGGGCCTGTCTCTCAAACCACTGGCACGTCTGTCTGCGTGTTCCTGAACCCGAACCGGTAACCGACAAAGAACTGATCAGGCGATTGCACTATCTATATGAGCGCGCGGCTGTGGAACAAATTGCAACGGAACTAGCCGATTTGCGGACCAATGGCCAGAACGCACAGGCCGACGCGCTGAAAGCCCGCTACACCAGGCGCATGTACAATCTCTCAGAGTTCGTCAAAACGCTCAAACAACGCTTCACAATGTCCTACAACCGTCGCCATG
>JBLRXB010000192.1:0-3690 GCA_047920915.1 Kiritimatiellia bacterium | reverse complement strand
TCGAGCAAGAGTTGCCGCAGGTACTCATTTTTGATGCGCCTTCGCCATAGATCATCCCAGTCGGCATCGTCTGCACTCCATGGCGCATTGCGTCGCTTCCATCGATATTCCTCTTCCGTATCGAACGTGAAACCATCGACTAGCAGCGAGTCTATGTAGGCAATGCGGTTCTGGATTCGTTGTTTGAAGATATCGTAGACTTCAAAGGCAAAGCTGTTGTCGCCATCCAGTAATTCCTGCCGGAGTGTGGTTGCTCTGGCTTCGAAGGTGGCAATATCATCAGCACGGAAATAAATGCGTTCAAAATCCAGGGAATTGACATAATTCCGGATTGTTTGGTGGATAATGCTCTCGTTGAGTTCACGGCGGGACAGGTGTTCCCGGGGTAATTCGCGCGCCAACGTGGCAGTGATGCGTGTGTGGTATTCGCGGTTATCGAGAGGACGGGTTCCGGCCAAGGCAAATGCCAGTAGAGGAATAGCCAGAGTGACGAACAGAAATGTGTTGCAACGCTTCATAATGTAGCTTTTTAATGATAAGAAAGCAGTGGATCTATCCACTGCTTTCTTTGGAAATGCCGTAAGGTTACTGTCAATGGTTCTGCTAGAGAACGGCATCCTTACATGCCTTTGCGACGCGGAATTTCAATACCTGCTTGGCTGGTATCGTGATGGCTTCCCCAGTTGCCGGATTGCGTCCCTGGCGTTCGGCGCGTGCCACGAGCACGAGCTTGCCGATGCCGGGAATCAAGAATCCATTCTTCGCTTCGGCGTATGCCAGTGATGCCAGCTCGTCGAGTAAATTGGATACGTCGGTTTTCTTGAGCCCGGTCTTTTCAGCGAGGGCGGCGATCATCTGTGTCTTGCTCATGTGTTCTTCTCCTTATATTTGGCTTTTGGGAAAAACTCCCTCAGCACGTTATTGATGGCGTATGTTCTGGAAGATCCGTTTCGGCACTGCTCGTTCTCCCACACTTGCAGAGTCTCGTTTAAAGGGGCCGCGAAAACAAGCATATTTCCAGCTTTTGTGATGTTGTCGTATGGATGCTGGTTCCATCTGGTGATATTGTTCACGTGCGGTTTTTCTCTGGTGGGTAGATATTTAAAAGGTATGGCAGTAGGGGGGGCGATATTGTATGGTTGTGCCATGGGAATATATGTGAATAGATCGCGTTTGTGTATTTTGCCGGACCGAGGGGTGCGGGTTTGGCGGCGGGGAACTCTTTGGGCCCGATGGACGCGATTGTGGGCGTTGGCACTTCTGTTGGCTGGTGATGCATCTGGCGGCTCTTTGATGGATGGAATGACATTGCCGCCGTCGGATGATGCGGCCTGGTCGCTTGCCGCTGCCGGTAGTCACAGATATGCCGGGGGGTGGATCCCTTTGGGGGCGACCGTTGCGCCGGGCACCGCGTTTACTCGTCCCTTTTTGCCGGTATCGTTGCGGCTCGGTGTCGGGGTGCTGGGACAATTGCTGCAAATTGATTCGGCTTGGCGTCCGGGTAGCGACGAGATTTCACCGTCGGAGAGGCTTCTGTTGTGGTGGGCCTTGCGCGTTCCGCAGCATTCGGAGGGACCCATTCGGGGCACTTTGACAGAGACCATGTTGCTAACTCCAGCGCAGATGCGGATCGAACTTGAACCCGTCGATGTATCCGACGATGATTCCTAGCGCGGGCAGCCGGTCAATTGCTTTCGGGTAGTAATGCGCGCAGGCGCATGCCGATCATGCAGACGTCATCATCAAAGTGCGCACTTCCCGAGAAGTCCTGTGCATCGGCAACGATTTGTTCGAGGCAGGCGGTGACGGGGCTCTCGGCGTTTTGCTGGAGGGTCTGCGACAGGCCGCTAACATCAAAGATCCTATCTTCCGTCTGGTTTTCGGCCTCAGCAATACCGTCGGTGTATAGCAACAGCATGTCGCCGGGCATGATTTGTGACTGATGCGCATGGAATTCGGTATCAGGGAAGAGTCCTAGCGCGGGTTCGGTTCTTTTGTCCGTGTCGTCGGCAATGGGCTTAACGGTTTTGGTTTGTGGCTGAAGCAAAAGGGGTGGGGGATGTCCGGCACTTGCCCAAACCATGTCACCTGTAGTGAGATCGAGCACGAGATAGAACGCCGATGCAAACATGGTTTGTCCGGGGTGGGATATGATACGGGAGAGGTCGCGGTTCATATGCGACAGGAATGCGGCCGGATCGTATCGGAAGGGGCCGAGTTCCTCAATAAGGCCACGAATGGTTGCCACAATCAAAGCTGAGCGCACGCCGTGCCCCATCACGTCAGAGATGAAAATGCCAACGCGGTTGAGCGATACGGCAAAAATTTCAAAGAAGTCGCCGCCGACAGCGCCGCTGGGCAAGTAGGTGTGGCCGAGTTCGATTGCGGATTGTGCGAGTGGGGTTCCTGCGGGGAAAGTCGGGTATTCGCGTTGGATAAAGGCGAGTTGGAATTCGTTGGCCAGGTTCAAATCATCGGCAAGCTGGGCATTATGCTGGCGCAGTTCGTTCTGGATGCGCTTCTGGTCGCTGATGTCGAGCAATGACCAGACCATGCCGACGACGTCTCCGTCGGCATCAAGATTGGGGGCCACGGACGCGAGTACAACAAGCGTCTGGTTGCTGACGCAGCGCATTTGTAATTCGCCGCTCCAGGGGCGTCCTGCGAGAATGGTCCGGGTTATGGCATCGCCGATACTCGCGTTGCAGAGGTATTGGCTGATGGCGGCTTGGTCGTTCTCGTTATGGATGCCAATGAGTTTGGCCATGGCGGGATTGTAATATTGCAGATTACCTTCCGTGTCGGTCACCGCAATGCCATTGCCGGAGTTTTGTATGGCGGTGTGTCCTGTACGCAGTTTTTCTTCTGCTTCCTTTCGAAAGGTTACGTCCCGAATGAAGAAGCTCATGTATTGGTTGCCGGAGAGTTGGAGCATGTTTACGGAGACCTCGGCCGGGAATGTGGACCCGTCGGCTCTGCAGCAGTAGGCTTGAATCAGAATGAAGCGGTCATGTTCAAGGCTGCTTTTAATTGTGGGCATGAGCGATTCATTGGAGCCGGAGATCAACTCGGTGATGTGCTGGCCGCGAAATTGTTTGGATGGAAACTGGAAGAATTCTTCTGCGCGGCTGTTCGCGCCAATCATGATGCCGTCCATGTCGGTTATGATGGCGGCATCATAGACGCTTTCGAATAGCTCCCGGAAATCGGTTCCGCCTGGCATGACCCGCTCTTCTGTGTCTGCGGGACCGGCGGCATCGGGCGGCACGTTCAACGGGGTTGCGTTAGCAGGGCTTTCCTCTGCATCGGACATCAAATCAATGCGCATCGTTGATGAAAAACGCTGTTGTGCTGGCATCTGCTCTCGCCTCGATAAACTAGTCGATTCATGTGCCTGATGCGCATACACCACACGGCATGCACCATGGCGAACTCAAACAATGGGGCTCATACTATGCCTGATTCACGGGTTCAGCAAGCGATAAAATTATTTGTTTGGTTTGTCGGCACGTGATGTTGGCCGGGCGATAGGGTTCGGTTTCTGCTGGTTATTGCGGGCAGTATAAGCTATGTTGATCAGCTTTGGTATGGGCGGCACAAACCATGACCGGGTCGTGCTGTTGCGGGAAGCAAGGCAGTGTGTTTTTGCGCATGTCTGCCACGGGAGGATTTATTGTATGCAGTGGATAT
>JBLRXB010000191.1:0-3723 GCA_047920915.1 Kiritimatiellia bacterium | reverse complement strand
GAAGACCCGGTGGAATATCAGATGTCGGGCATCAATCAGGTGCAGGTGAACACCACGATCGGGATGACGTTCCCGTTGGCGTTGCGCGCGATCCTGCGTCAGGCCCCCAATATTGTGATGATTGGTGAAATTCGTGACAAGGAGACGGCACAAATCGCGACCGAGGCGTCGCTGACCGGTCACTTGGTTTTCAGCACGCTGCACACGAATGATGCGCCTAGCGCGATCACTCGTTTGTTGGACATTGGCGTAAAACCTTTTCTGGTCGCTTCGTCGATTCGAGCGGTTATGGCACAGCGTCTGGTTCGCTGCATCTGTGAGCATTGCCAGGAGGAGTATGACCCCGACCAAGATTCCATTCGTACTTTGGGCCCTGCTGGAGAGTCGTTGCTGGGGCGGAAACTGATCCGTGGGCATGGATGCAACCAATGTGCGTTAACGGGGTATTCGGGGCGCAAAGGATTGTTTGAAATTTTCCTGATCAATGATGCGATCCAGCATATGATTTTTGAGAAGATGTCGGTATCGGAGATGCGGCAGCATGCTCGTGAATTGGGCATGCGTACCTTGCGTGAGGATGGGGTACGCAAAGTGGGGGCAGGGGTGACGACGCTGGAAGAAGTCCTACGGGTTACGATGGGAGATGCAGACTAATGAGTGAAGAACAAGACAAATTGGCGGCAGAGCATGTTGAAATGGATGATCTTTTGCAGTTGGCGATCGATGAGGGGGCCTCTGATTTACATCTGACGGTCGGCTTGCCTCCGATGATGCGCTTACATGGCCGTTTGGAAGGGCTTGATTGCGAAGTGTTGCAGCCGGCCGATACCGAGCGCCTGATGAAGAGCATTACCTCCGCGAGTGACCAGCAAAAATTACGGGAGAACGGGGGCAGTGATTTTGGTTTTGGTTTTGGGGATCAAGCGCGTTTTCGTGTCAGTATTTTCAAGCAGAAGGGCCATGTGGGCATCGTGTTGCGGCAGATACCCAAGGATCTGTTATCGCTAGATAAGATCGGGTTGCCGCCGCAATTCAAAGAGTTGCTGTTTCGTCCGCGTGGGTTGATTCTGGTGACGGGTCCGACCGGATCTGGTAAGTCGACGACATTAGCCAGCATGATCAATGTGATAAATGAGCAGCGCGACTGCCATATTATTACGATCGAGGACCCGGTTGAGTATTACCACGAGCACAAGAAGTCGGTGATTACGCAGCGTGAGGTCGGGGTGGATGTGCCGTCCTTTGGTGAAGCGCTGCGTCGGGCCTTGCGCCAGGATCCGGATGTGATTCTGGTGGGGGAAATGCGCGATCTTGAAACGATGGCGGCGGCGATCTCGGCAGCGGAAACGGGCCACTTGGTGTTTGCCACGCTGCATACGACGGGTGCAGCTGCGACTGTGGATCGTATTGTGGACGCGTTCCCGACGGACCAGCAGGAGCAGATCCGGACACAGTTGGCCAACGGGTTGGTTGCCGTGGTCTCGCAGTTGCTCCTGGTGCGGCAGGATCGTCCGGGGCGCGTGGCTGCGTTTGAGCTGATGATCTCGACCTCTTCCATCCGCTCCCTGATCCGTGACAACAAGACCTACCGGATTACTTCTGATATCCAAACGGGGGCAAAATACGGCATGGTGACCATTGATACGTATTTGATGGCGCTCTATCAGGCCGGACAGATCAGTTACGAGGATTTGATTACGAAATCCCAAGATCCCGAAACGGTCAAGCAAAAGCTGCAAGAAGCTGCTGACGGGCGTTAAGACGACATTTGGAGCAACAGGCATGAGTGACGAGATGATACAGGATCCTTTGCTGCAACTGCTCACCGAGCATGGTGTGCTTTCGGGCGAGCAGGCAGCAGATGTGGATGCGGAACACAAGGAGTCTGGTAAGGCGGTTCGCGCGATTGTCGTCGATCTGGGGCTGATTGCCGAGGATGATTTACTGGAAGTTATTGCCGGTTATCTGGGGGTCGAGGTGGTGAATCTGCCGGCCTTGGATATTCCCGTTGAGGTCATTCGCAGTGTGCCAGCCAGCGTTGCCCGCATGTACAATGTGGTTCCCACGACCGTAACCGATACCTCCATCACGCTGGCGACGGCAGATTTGATTAATCCGCAAATTGCGGATGAATTGATGTTCGTGCTTACGTGTGATGTCGGGTTTGTGATTGCGCGGGCCGATGATGTAAAGGCCTGTATCAACCAGTTCTATGGCGACGATAGCGCTTCGGTCAACGATATGCTTTCGGCACTCGAGGGAATTGACGATGCCGACGAGCTGCAATTGGGGGACGAGACGGACGAAAAGGGGATCGAGGAGGCGGCCGGTTCTACGCCTGTAATTCGTTTTGTGAATCTGGTGTTGTATCAGGCTGTGAATGATCGGGCTTCCGATATCCATCTGGAGCCCTTTGAGAAGGAGTTTCGGATTCGGTATCGCGTGGATGGTGCCTTGTATGAGATGGCCCCGCCGCCGCGGCGGTTGGCGTTGCCGCTGATTTCGCGTATCAAGGTTATGTCCGGGTTGAATATTGCGGAGCGGCGTTTGCCACAAGATGGCCGGATTCAGCTATCGATTGGGGGGCGGTCGATTGATTTGCGTGTCTCGACCTTGCCAACCCAGTTTGGGGAGAGCGTGGTGTTGCGTGTTCTGGACCAGAGCAACGTGCAACTCAGTGTGGAAAATCTAGGTATGCCAGATGATGTCTACGATAAATTTACGTCGGACATCAAGAAGCCCAACGGTATTGTGATTGTGACGGGTCCGACGGGTTCCGGCAAAACGACGACCTTGTATTCGGGGCTCAAGCGCGTGAATACGATTGATCGTAAGTTGCTAACCGCCGAGGAGCCGGTAGAATACAATATCGAAGGCATTATCCAGGTACCGGTAAAGGAGAGTACGGGCAATTCGTTTGCCAATGTGCTGCGAGCGTTTCTGCGTCAGGATCCTGACATTATCATGATTGGTGAAATTCGTGATATAGAGACCGCGCAGATTGCGGTGCAGGCGTCGCTGACCGGCCACTTGGTTTTCAGTACGTTGCACACGAATGATGCGGCGGGGGCTGTGACGCGTTTGATCGATATGGGGATTGAGCCGTTCCTGATTGCCTCGACGCTGCAGGCCGTATTGGGGCAGCGTTTGGTTCGTACGGTTTGTGATCAGTGCAAGACCCCCTACGAGCCGGAGGATGATGTTCTGGAAATGCTGGGTCTGAGTCGTGCGGATATCGGGGCGCGGCCCTTTTATTACGGATCGGGGTGTTCCTATTGCAATGATACGGGATACCATGGACGGCGCGGTCTCTATGAGTATTTAACCGTATCGGAGGAGATCCGTGAGCTGATCAATGAGCGCAAACCGACGATTGTGATTCGTGACAGGGCGGTATCCCAGGGCATGACGACGATGCGGCAGCATGGCATCCAGTGTCTGATGGACGGGTATACAACAGTCGATGAAGTGGTGAAATACACGTGATACGTCGTATGTCTCTCTTGCAGCGTTTGAAGAATCGCAACCGTGTCTATCTGCGTTTGATCTGGTATGCGCGCCCGTATCTGGGCCGTCTGATCGGGGGGGCAGTCTGTGGTATGCTTTTTGCGGGGTCGACCGTCGGGTTGCTTCCGGTGCTGCAACAGATGCTGGGGCGATTTTTTGATGCGGATGATACGTTGACTTTAGGCGTTACGCTCCTGATTGGAGGGGGTCTGACGC